>CALXQF010000025.1 GCA_944390505.1 uncultured Clostridia bacterium
AATTACTAGTCAAGAAACTAATGAGTTTATCGAAAAACATTCATCAGAATGTGAAAAGTGTAACAAAATTCTAAAAGATATGGGCGAAGAAGTTGTTGTGGAAAAAATAGATGAGAAAAAACAAATTAATTATTTAAAGAAAATTAAAAGAAGACATAGGATCGTAATATCTATAATATTAATTATTAGCATTATTGTCTCAATTACATTAATTAGTTTTTTTTCTAGTGATATTAATTTGTATAAAGCATCTCCTGACGAACCAATCTTCAAAACATTTTTAGCATGGTTAACACATTCACATCCAGAAAACTATTTAAGAACAAACATGTCACATATCATAGTGCAATATCCAGACTTAAAAAAATCAATGATTTTCACTTTTGATACAGAAAAAAGAATTTGTATTGGTTGTAGGTGGCATATAGAAGGTTTAATCCAAAGCGATAAACAAGAATTTAAACAACTAACAGAAATTCCTCCATATGCAATAACTGATATTAATTTGGATAATGATAAAGTGAGTTATAATATAAATATCTGGAATGGTCAGACTATTCAAGAAGTTAAGGATATGATATATGAAATGTACAAAGATGCTGAAATCATAGAATATTAAAAAGAGGGAAATTATTCCCTCTTTTAATAAAGAAAGTGGTCATAGTTCTTTAAATTAGAAAATTATTTTTTCTATTGTTAGAAATTTATTTATCTATAAAATTATTTTAACTGTATGTTTCGTGAACCATCGCCACATAATGCAACGAATTGCTACTAGACAGATTTGTAAATTGAATAGTCATAACTTGTCCTTTAACTAGATAGCACCGTTGCTGATATGTATTTTTTGGATTCGTAGAACTATTGATAGTTGCCATATTTCTTGGCTCACGACATGAGTTTCTGTGATAACTCCGTCTGTCTTTTCAGAAGCATAAGCAGAAACAGTCATAATACTGCAGCAGATAGCTATTGCCATCACCATAGTAATAACTTTTTTTAGTACATTTTTCATGGTATTCTACCTCCAGTAATAGTTGTAATGACCACTTTCAATATTTTAAATAATATATATTTATTCTACCAATTTTTCAATATTTGTAAATAAAAGTAGAAAAAAGTGGAAAAATTTGTAGAATTTTGTAACATACTTTTATTATTATATCTCTTATAACATGAAAAAATAGAAGAGGTAAAGTTTAATGATAAAAACAATAATATTAGTAGAAAATACTCAAAGTTTTATTAGAAAAGTTTTGAATTCAACAGAAAAAATTAAAGCTATTAGACTTTCTAATAATTATAAAGAAGTATTAGAAATACTTAACGAGTATAATCCTCATTTTCTAATCTTTAATTTAGATAATCAAATTGACAAGAAAATATCTAATTCACAAGAAATGAAAAAAATATTGAAAAGCAAAGTATCACAAACTCTTATAGATGATTTTTTACATAAATTTAGATTTAATTTCACAAGCCAATTTTATTATTGTCTTGTATTATGTATAGAAGAAGCATTATATCAGCCTTTTACATTGAAAGATATTTATGAGCATATTGTCAGAAAGCGAAATATTCATCCTGATAGATTAAAATGGGGAATTCAAAAATTATTATTAGCAATGATTAGGTATACTCCTAAGAAAGTATTAATGGAATATATTCCTTATACACAATCACCCACTCCCAAAGTATTTATACAAGAAATTGCATATATTATAAAAAAAGAATTAATATAATCTTAATTGTGTGTTTCTAAAAATAAAACAATGTAGGCATTTTAACATTTGCCTACATTCATTTTTATATAAACCCTATATTGTTGTTATAATTTGAATAGTAAGATGGAGTTTGTTGTATGATAGGCGCTGGATTACCTGAAATAGTCACAAATTTAATGGAATAAATATCAGCATATACGGCAGTATTACTTTCTAGTGACCTTAATAAAATGTAGCTTGCTCCCACATCTTCCAAAATTCCAATTCTATCTACTAAATTATTTGTTCCTATTAGAAATTCTACTCTTACTAGTTTTCCAATTTGTTGTCTTAAAAAAGCAGGAGTATATATATTATTTGTTAATATTTCTGGTGAATTTGGATTTGTCTGAACATGAGCTCCTGTCATTTGTCTTGTTTGATTCATATCAATATTATTTTCTTCCACTTCAATATCACCTCCTATTTACGTATTTTGATAACTAGATGTAGGTCTATAAAAACAATGGTCTCCTAAACGAGTATGAAAACTTCCTGAACCATTATAAGGAAATGTATTCGGACAGGAAGGAACAAATGGATTTAAAAACCATAAACATTCTCCTACTTCATTCAATCTATTTCCTGCTAAAGCCCAATCTGCAATATAATAATGAAGATCTGTTGGTGTCATATTATAAATATTCTGGGGATTATATTCATTTCTAATACTCTCTCTTGTACAATCAAATTGTCCTTGCTGAAAAATAATATTTCTAATGTTTCCGCCTTGTGAAACTCTAGCATATTCTCCAACAGATGCATTTGTTCTATTTAATACAACTGTTGCAACTGCTTTCATTCCATTATCCCCTTCTCCTTCGGCTTCACATTGGACAAGTCTTGCTAAAAGTTCTCTATCAGAATATGCCATAAAAATTCCTCCTGATTTAATATATGTATGAAAAATTGCGAAGGTGACTTGATTATAAAAAACAGGAATTCTTATATTTAAGAATCCCTGTTGAAAGGTTAGGATATTATTTAATATCCTGTATTTTTATAGTCACCCAGTTTTCATTATTGAGTTTGCATTTACCAGAAAATCCTATTTTTTTGCCAAAAATGAATTTTCCGATAGGAGAATTTAAAGTAACAGTATTGCCTGATAGATCGGAAAAATCTTGTAAAGTTACCTCTAATGTTTCAATATCATCTTCTGCAAAAGCCATGCTAAGGACTACTTTGCTACCAACATGAACAATATTCTCTTTTTCATCCTTATCATTTCCTACAATTTCAGCGTCCTCTAGTTCTTTCCAAAGTTCATGTATTTGATTAATAACTGCTCTTTCTTGGATTTCTGCTTGTTCAAAGCCAAAGTTGTCATGTCTTCCATCACCATCTGATTGCCTAAGTGATGCTGCTTTTTCATTCCGAATTTCTTGTAGCTTTACTTTTAACTTTTCTATCTCCTTAAGTTTAGTATCAAATGCTGCTTGGGTTAATAACATAAAAATACCACCTTTCTTAAAATATATAATACTTTTCAGTATTATCAAAAGTGATAGATTTATCTTTCTCTAGATTGTATTGTTTTTATTCTATCTTGTATATTTAATATACCAAAATCCTGTATTGATAATGTTGCAATTTCTACTGCTTTTGCTAAAGCTGTTTTTTTAGGATGACCATTAGCAATTAAATTCATAAATACTCCATTTTGGCAATCTCCTGCTCCAGTTTTATCAACTACATCTTCAATTACATTAGCTTGTACTCTCACTGATTGATTTTCTTCTACAAGCATACAACCAGTCTTTCCTAATTTTATTACTTTAGTTGGAGCATTACAATTTAACAATTTGGAGAATTCTATATCAATAAATGAAATATCAGCTAAATTAAAAACTTCTCTTGTTTCTGGCATATCAGCATATTGTTCAATGGTATCTACGCCAATAGTCGCTGAAGGGTTTGCTTGTTTTAATTTTAATATTATTTCTTTTTGCCTAGAAGGTGGCATAGTTGCTATATAATAATAACTGGAATGTAGAAATTGCTCTGGTATATGTTCAAAAGTAGTGGCTAAATTTTCATTGTATTCTGCTCTTGTTAATCTTTCTTGTCTATCTCTTGTCTTTAATATATTATAAAATCTAGTAGTTTTTTCTTTACTTCTTTGGTGCAATCCGGTTAAATCAATATTAAATCTTCTTAATTTATCAATCTCAAAATCTTCTCCTGCATTGCTAACTATTCCCACTCTATAAAACATACTTGCAGGTACACTAGCATATACAACTGAGCCACCTAAATTTTGCTTAATATATGTTGTTCCATCTTGATAAAAGAACTTGTTAGTATCATAAGCTACATCTCCAATTATAATTAAGTTTAAATGATTTCTTACCATAATTAGTCTGTATATTTCACTCCATCAATATATAACTCATCCGCACCACTCATTTTATATGTCTTAATAGCATCTTCAGGTGTATCTACAATAGGTTCACTTGCCACATTAAATGATGTATTCATTAAAATTGGAAGTTGTCCTCTTTGTTTCATTTTTATTAACATATCATATATAATTGGATTATCATTTTTGTTAACAGTTTGTACTCTTGTGGTTCCATCAAAATGTACAATAGCAGGTGCCTTTTGTTTAGTAATTTCTTTTGCTTTAGCACAAAAAGTCATATATGGAGATTGATAATTTTGCTCAAAATATTCGTTAATATATTCTTCTGGTACCATTGCTGCTACTGGTCTATATGGTTCTCTTCTTTTAATTTCTTCACTAATTCTTACTCTCATTTTTTCGCTATCTGGAATTCCTATAAAACTCCTGTGTCCTAATGCTCTTGCTCCAATTTCGCTTCTACCTTGAAACCATGCAACAATTTTATGATTTAAGATATCTTCTATTACAGTATTATCATAATTACTAATTTCTTCTTTTCCTCTTCCTAAGAAAGGATAATTCACTTTTATATTAGGATATCTATATAAAATAGCCCCTAGAGATTGTCCAGCATCTGTAGATATTGGGCTCACATAAACATTATCAAATATCTTATCATCAATTAATTTTGAATTTAATGAAATATTTAAAGAACATCCTCCAGACATGCAAATGTTTTTTGAAAATTTGGCATGTTTTTTAAGCTTTTCTGCATTAACCTCTACCCAATAATTATGTGCTGTATAAGCTATATTTCGTTTATTTTCATCTTCCCATGCTCTATCATATTGATTTGGTAAATTAAAAATATTTAGTAAATGTTCACATCCATTTACATATAATTGATTAAGTTCTTTTTCATGTTCTTTTATTGCTTTCATTACTTTTTTATCATAATGTCCTAGTGAACTCAACCCCATAAATTTTCCTACTGCGGAAGTATGTGCTCTATCAAAATCTGGATCTAATACTAATTGAGCCATTGTTCCATAAAATTGCCCTGTACAATTTGTATTGTTTAAGTCTTCTGCTAAATAGATATGATTTTTATCTTTATAATAAACTTTTGTTGTTCCTTCTTCACTTCCTCCATCGGATATGAAGATAACACATTTCTCAAATGGATTTGGTAGTACTACTCCAATGTGATTTTCATGATGGTTTGTTAAAGTTGTTTCAAATTTTCTTCCTAAAATACATGCTGTATTTCCATCATATAAATTTTGCCATTCTGTTACTAAAACCTCTGTTACATCATCTATTGTTTTTCCTATGTAATCTAGTCCTATTTTAACAACATAATCTACTTCTTGTAGATTTTGAAATTTTTTATGTTTTTCTCTAAAAATCCTTTCTGCTTCTAAATGTATTAAGATTTCTTCCTCATTAGCAAGTGTCACGCAAGAATCATGAAAACAAAAAGATATGGATAAAATTAATTTATTATCTTTGTTCATCTTCTTTCCCCTTTCTTTTCTTAAAATCTATTTTTTCTTCTATCTCTTGTATAATTGCTTCTATGCTTTTTTCTTCTGTATCAATAACCAAGTATGGCATTTCAAACTTTTGAGCAAATTTTATCATTCTAGAGTATTCATCTCTTTTGATTGCCTCATCATGTAAATCTTTATCATCTTTGTTCCCTTTTACTCTATCAGCAATTCTTTTCAATCGAGTTTCAGGTGATGCATATAAAATAATGCTAATATCTGGTACACCTATTAATTCAACTAACGTTTTATAAATTTGTGCATTTTCTTTTGTTCCATTTTGTTGAAAGTTGGATAACAAATGTCTATCTACTATATAATTTTCATATTTTTTCTGAGTGGCTGTATAAATATTTCCTATTGAACATAACCATGCTCTTAAAACATCATTTCCACTTCTTAAAAAAATTTCATCTTCTACTGATTGAAAAAACTGATAATGAGGATTGTCCTTATCTTGAATTCCGAATAACTGATGTATGGCATTTCCAATATATTCATAATTATGTCTTTTGGCCAATTCTTTTGCTATTGTTGTTTTTCCAACTCCATCCATTCCTTCTATTGCTATTTTCATATTTTCCTCCAATATTTCCTATTTTATTTTCTTTCTTAAGTACTTTTCTTTGTTTTTCATAGGTTATATTAAAGTTAAATATCAATATCTAAATAGGCATACTTCGTATCATTAAAATTTTTAATATCTTCTATTATTTTTCTTCCATTAGAAGAGATTTGATCTATTCTTTTCACTTTTCCATTTATTAAAACAAGTGGGTTAGTATATCGCTTTTTTGTTTTTACAGATATACAATATTTCCCCTCTATTTTTTCTTCACTTCTACCAATTTTTTCACTATTTTGAAATATTTCAAATGCTTTCGCAATTTTCTTATTCGGACAAGCTATAATTTTATTTACAATTTCTGCTTCTGAATATTGATATAAGTCTTCTTCTTTTAGATAACTTTCTTCTGACATTTTCTTTAAAATGTCAGTCCAAAATTGCATTATCATATTATTTTCATTATTTCCTGAAAATAAATGCCACATTTTACTTGCTCTTGTTACATATTCTTCTGCAATATTCAATGTTTTAAATCCAATTTCGTCTTCTCCATCTTCATTTTTTAATATAGTCATATCTTGATATATTTTTTGAATAGACTCTAAAGAAAAAGCATCTTGTGTAACTAAACCATCACTTAATGTATATTCTAATCTATCTGCAGATAATCGTGGACTATCATTGTCTGCAATTGGATATAAATGATAATCTTTAATCTCATCTATTGGAATATGATCTCTTTCTAATAATTGAGCAATTTCCTTTGAATTTTTGATAAATTTTTCGGTCAATTGTTCTGTTGTTTCTTGCTTTTCATAATCTCCATGTAAATAATCTACTACATGACTAAAAGATGGGGTAGCAATATCATGGTATAAACCTGCGATTGTTTGCTTTTTGTCTTGAGTAAAATGCCAAACAATTAATGCCACACCTATACTATGTTCATATCTTGTATGAAAAAAATGATATGGTATTAATTTAGTATGTTCACATGCTGAAACCATGCTGATTTCCTTTAGTCTTTGCATTTCTGTTACATTCGCATATTCATATAAAAAGTCAGGAATTTTTTCTGATAAGATTTTTAGATACAAAGCGATTGTTTGATTTTTTATTCCTAAATCCATTATTACCTCCTAGATTTTCATTGTATTTTTGATAGGTACTTAACAAGTATTTATAGCAAATGTCACTTGAAACTCTTAATTTTGCAAGTTCTATTTTCTTTTTTAACATTTCAATATTTTTTCCCTCTAATTCTTGGATAATATTAAGATTTTCTTTTCCTAATCTGCAAAGTGGTACAGTTCCATCATGATTGATATATAAATCATGATTTTCTCTACAATATGTAATTGGTGATTTAGTTTGAATTGCTTTAGAACATGTACATTGTGTTAAATAAATGTAATGATTTTGTGATTTAAATAATCTTGTCCTATCATCTGTTACTATCTCTGTATAGCCTAAAATTTCTAATTGTTTTATGAGTTCCTCAATTGTAACAGTAGAAGGATCTGTGTTTGGAAATAATTCTGTCAATTTGATAGAAGCTTGAATCTTCCTTGAATATTCTATTAATTGTTTGAATGCATCAAGGTTCCAATTATTATCTTTACAAGGCGTTATATTTAATCTTATATGTAATTTTGGATATAATTTTCTGACTAATTCTAGATTTTCTTTTACAATATTTAGGGTATGAGTTCTTCCTGTTATTTTCTCGTACATTAGATTATCTAAGGTGTGTATTGATACATTAATTCTTCCAATATATTTTAATATAGGCAAATGTTGTTTTAATAAAGAACCATTTGTAACAATGGTAATTTCGGCACCAGCTTCATAGAGTCTTTTTACTAATTCATCTATATTTTTATAAATCAAAGGCTCTCCTCCAGATAATGTAACTCCATTCCATTCTTCCATTTCAGAATAAATAGAAAATAATAAAACATAATCTTCAACATTAAGTTCTTTGTAATTCATTTTCTTTTCCATACCTTCATTATGGCAAAAATAACAATGATAATTACAAGTGTTTGTTACTAAAAATCTAATGTCATTTTTCAATTCTATGGCCTCCATTTGTTATAAAGAAATTTACAATCGATATTTTTTTGCACTATGGTTAAATTTTCCAATATTATACATCAGTATCATTTTTTATGTCAAGTAATTTCACCTAATTTATTATCTTTAGCTATTTATTTTAATAATAATTACATTTAACTAAATTTATATGTATGTTTCAACAAAAAATGAGTACTATTTAAAGTACTCATTTTTATTTATTTGGCATAATCAATTACTCTAGTTTCTCTTACTACATTCACTTTAATCTGTCCAGGATATTCCATTTCATCTTCTACTTTTTTAGCAATATCTCTAGCCATTAAAGTCATTTGGTCATCACTAACTTTTTCTGGTTTTACAATAATTCTAATTTCTCTACCAGCTTGAATAGCAAAAGATTTTTCTACTCCATCAAAAGAGTCTGCAATATTTTCTAATTGCTCTAATCTCTTGATATAAGCTTCTAGTGTTTCTCTTCTTGCACCTGGTCTTGATGCAGAAATAGCATCTGCTGCTTGTACAAGAACAGCTTCAATTGTTTTAGGTTCTACATCTCCATGATGAGCTTGTACGGCATTAATGACATTCTCATTTTCTTTATACTTTTTCAAAATTTCAACACCTAACTCAACATGTGTACCTTCCATATCATGGTCTAAAGCTTTTCCTATATCGTGAAGTAATCCTGCACGTCTTGCTAGTTTTGGATCTAATCCTAATTCTTCTGCCATAATTCTAGCTAAATTGGAAACTTCGATTGAATGATTTAAAACATTTTGTCCATAGCTTGTCCTGTATTTTAGTTTTCCAATCAATTTTACTAAATCTGGATGCAAGCCTACTACTCCAGTTTCTAAGATAGCTCTTTCTCCTTCTTCTTTGATAGTATTCTCCAACTCCTCTTTTGCTTTTTCTACCATTTCTTCTATTTTAGCAGGATGAATTCTACCATCTTCAATTAATTTTTCAAGAGCAATTCTAGCCACTTCTCTTCTTAAGGGATCAAAACCAGAAATAACAACAGCTTCTGGAGTATCATCAATAATTAAATCAATACCTGTTAATGTTTCTAATGCTTTAATATTTCTACCTTCTCTACCAATAATTCTACCTTTCATATCATCATTTGGTAAAGCAACAATAGATACAGTAGTTTCTGAAGTATGGTCTGCTGCACATTTTTGAATAGCATAACCAATTACTTCTTTCGCACTTTTATCAGCTTCTTCTTTTACTTTCGCTTCCATATTTCTAACTAAAGTTGCTTTTTCAGCGGTTAATTGCTTGTCCACTTCTGTTAATAAAAGTTTTTTAGCATCTTCTTTAGAAAGTCCAGATATTCTTTGTAATTCAGCCATTTGCTTGTTAAAGATATTTTCTACTTCTGCTTTTTTATTATCTAGTTCTTGATATTTTCTTTCAATGTCTTTTTCTTTCTTCTCTACTAAGTCTTGTTTCCTTTCTAAATTTTCTTCTTTTTGAATTAACCTTTTTTCTTGATTTTGAACTTCGCCTCTTCTTTCTCTAATTTCTTGGTCTAAATCTTTTCTGGCATTCATAATTTCTTCTTTTGCTTTGAAAATTTCTTCTTTTTTCTTATTTTCTGCTTCTATGTTTGCCATTTCTAATATTTTTTTTGCTTCGTTTTCAGCACTTTCCATTTTAGACTCAGCAATTTTTTTTCTGATGGCCATTCCAACAAATGTAAAAATTACTGCTGAAACTAGAAAAATGGCGATATAGATTACGAATTCCATAATCTGATACACCTCTTTCTATTTAATTTTCAATGTACTAAATATATATCACTAATTTCTATGAATTTTAGAATATATTTTACCTACACTAATATTTTATCTTTATTATGGTAAACTGTCAAGTAGTTTTAAAAGATTTTAAGAATTGCGTTTATGAGCCTATTAAATCTGTGCCATGACATTTTTGAAACAGCAAAGTATGAATATTCATCAATAGATAAAAATAGAACGATTTGCTGGCACTATGCAACTTGAAGGTGGCAGAATCATTCTATTTTTTATAATCTATATCATTATTGAAAACAGTTTATGCTCTAGGATGAGCTTTTTGATAAACGTCTTTTAAACCTGGATTTTGGAACTGCATATAAACTTGTGTTGAAGAAATATCAGAATGTCCAAGCATGGTTTGAATTGCTTTTAAATCAGCTCCATTTTGTAATAAATGAGTTGCAAAAGAATGTCTTAATACATGTGGAGTTATATCTTTTGTAATATGAGCTTGTTCTTTATAATATTTTACAATTTTCCAAAATCCTTGTCTTGTTAATCTTTTTCCATTTACATTAACAAATAAAGCTTTTTCTTTTTCATCTTTAATTAAAATATCTCTTGCATTTTCTATGTATTCTTTTAATGCTTTTAAAGATAATGAACCTAAAGGAATGTTTCTTTGTTTTGAACCAGTTCTGCAAATAACAAAACCTTCTTCTAAATTAACATCTTCTATATTCAAAGAAATAATTTCTGTTACTCTCATCCCTGTAGCATAGGCAAATTCTAACATAGCCTTATCCCTTGTACCTTTTAAATCAACATCTTTTGGCTGTTCTAATAATAGTTCTACTTCTTGTGATGTTAATACGCTAGGAACCCTTTTTTCTACTTTTGGAGATTGTACATCTTCTGTTGGATCATGTTTTACTTTTTTCGTACGAACTAAAAATTGATAAAAAGATCGAATAGATGCTAAGTTTCTAGAAATTGTAGAAGATTTTTTTCCAATTTCCCTTAAATAATGTAAATAACTCTTGATATCATCTTGGTCTGCTTTTGCATAATTCATTCTGTTTTTTTCTACATATTCTTCAAATTGGATAATATCTCTTTTATATGATTGTAATGTGTTATTTGATAATTTTTTTTCATTTTGAAGAAATTCTAAAAAAAGTTTAATTTGTTTTTCCATTTTAAGTTCCCCTATCCCTTTATATATTTGTGCTATAAGCACGATGATTAATTTACATAAACTATATATGTTATATCAAAATAATTAAAAATTGTAAATAGCTTTTTTAAATAAAATTGTATTTTTAAAGTAAAAATTCTTTTACTAATCAATACATCAATTTTACTATTTATCCTTTAAAACTGCCCTATACATAACTCTAATAAATTAGAAGATACATAAGTTTCTATTAATGAAGATGCTACTAATAAGATTAACACAAAAAGCGAAAAGATAGTATGTCTGAAAATTTCAAATTTAATATTTTCTTTACGCTTGTCTTTAATAATTGATTTATATAATTTTATGCCACTTACTGCTAAAGCAATTAAACACGGAATGAAAATAAGGTTTTGAAGTAATAAACTTGTTACAAAAAACAGCATTCCTTTTCCTGTGCCCCATATAGCAATAATAGACGAAATTGTATACCCAAAACAAAAACCTCTAAAAGCAACCATTCCCATTACAAACGGAATACCTATAACTGTAGATCCTACAAACCACATAAAAAGTACTAAAATAATATTATTTATAATTGATTTTTTCAGTAATTGTAAATGATCTACCTCAGATCCATTTTTTAACGCAGTAGTAAAATCACTTAAATATGTACTAATTTCTTGTTTTTGTACTTCATTCATGTTGTTGATTAAAATAACGCCTAATATAATACCAATTAATAAAATAATGGAAACAATGATATATGCTTTTAAATTATCTTTGACATGTTGTAGTATTAGAGCTGAAAATTTTGAATTTTTCTTCGGTAGTACTCTCATTTTATTCCTCCTACTTTATTCATATACAGTACTATTTTTCATATAATGTTTTTCTACATATAAAATGTCTATTATCTTTTATGATGTTTCTTCTTAATAATACTGATACATAAAGTCTATTCAATAAAATGAGATTTAGAACTTTAACCGACTGTTAATTTCCCATAGACTCCTCCACCTCCTGATTGAATGGATACTTTTCCTTCTCTTGCAGCTACAATTGTTTTTGCTACTTTTTCACCAACGACAGCTTCTATATCATCTTCTGATAATTTGTGTAAAATATTCATTTCTGTCTCAAAGGTATTTAATAATTTATCAATTGTTTTGCTTCCTAAACCAGGTATGAAAGTTAATGGAACTTGGTAAACATACGGTGGTCTGCTTTTTGGGCTAATGCTTTTTTCTTTATCACGAATTGTCACAATTCTGTCATACACTCCCATTGTAATATTGGTTCCATGGCAATAAGGACACTCAGTAATTGGTGGCTCTCCTTCAATTGGTTTGTCACAGGTTTCACAATAAGTTCTATGATATTTTCCAAGTTTTGGATCCAAACCATAATTGGCTACGATTTTTCTTCCGTCTTCATTCTTTAAAGCTTTTATCAATTCTTTAAAAGAAATATCTTCTACCAATATTTTATTATACTCTCTTGCAATCTTAGGAAGTGAATGTGCGTCAGAATTGGTCACAAATGTTCTTGTTTCTAATTCCGAAATTTGGTCTGCTAATTCTGTATCTGCACTTAAACCTAGTTCAATTGCAAAAATTTTATCAAACTTTTCTTTAAAAATCCTTTCTAATCTGCTTGTACAATTACCATAAAAACTTTTATGAGGTGTAAAAGCATGAGCAGGTATTAAAATACCATTATATTTTTCAACAATATCAATTAAATCATAGGCAGATAAGCAAGCTCTTTGTGAGCTTAAAGTCATGTTATGAATATACTTGCTCATCTCTTTTGAAAAGCCTTTAATATCTGCCAAAGTAGGAAAATAACATAAATTGTGTGCACTTCCTGTTTTGCCATCATCATTCACCTCGGCTGTTTCAATTTCACTCCCTAAAATAATGCAAACTTTATCTTTATAAATAATTCCACCATCTTGTATTTCATAAGCTTC
>CALXQF010000026.1 GCA_944390505.1 uncultured Clostridia bacterium
CCTCTGATTTTATCGATTTTATCATATTCAATTTCAGGGAATATTAATTGTTCTTTTACACCCATTGAATAATTTCCTCTTCCATCAAAAGAATTGTTAGACACTCCTCTAAAATCTCTTACTCTTGGTAATGCTACATTAAATAGTTTGTATGCAAAATCATACATTTTTCCACTTCTTAATGTAACTTTACAACCAATGTTAACACCTTCTCTAATTTTAAAAGCTGCAATTGCTTTTTTGGCTTTGGTTACAATTGGTTTTTGACCTGTTATAATCATTAAATCATTCATTGTATTGTCTAGTGCTTTTGGATTATCTTTCATATCTCCTAAACCAATATTAATTACAATTTTTTCTAATTTTGGAACTTCCATAATAGATTTGTAATTAAATTTTTTCATTAATGCTGGAACTACTTCTTTTTGGTATTGTTCTTTTAATATTTCCATAAGTCTTTAATAGACCTCCTTCCTATTTTAATTTATTTCCACATTTTTTGCAAACACGTACTTTATTATCTCCTTCTACTAAATAGCCAATTCTTGTTGCTTTTCCACATTTAGGACATACAACATTTACTTTGCTACTATGTATGCTACATTCTACAGGAATAATTCCGCCTTCTTCACCTTGTTTTCTAGGTTTTACATGTTTTTTACGAATATTAACACCTTTTACAATTACTTTTTGTGTTTTTGGAATTACTTCTAGAACTTCTCCTGTTTTTCCTTTATCATTTCCAGATAAAACTTTAACTGTATCACCTTTTTTTATTTTCATTTTATTTTCACCTCTTTTTTTAGGATTTTTTGCAAATTATTGTTTAAAACAAATCAAAAGCAAGTATTGCTAGGAAAGCTAAGAAAAAATCATGAGATTATACATTTTGTATATCGAAGGATTTTTTCTGACGCTTGACAACGCAAGACGCCGCTTTTCATTTGTTTTTATAGTACTTCTGGAGCTAAAGACAATATCTTCATATAATCTCCATCTCTTAATTCTCTAGCTACTGGTCCAAAGATACGAGTTCCTCTTGGTGTTTTGTCATCTTTAATAATAACTGCTGCATTTTCGTCAAATCTTAAATAAGAACCATCTGCTCTTCTAATTGGCTTTTTTGTTCTTACTACAACTGCTTTTACAACGTCTCCTTTTTTAACAACGCCACCAGGTGTAGCTGTTTTAACAGAAGCAACAATGATATCACCAATACCAGCATATTTTCTATATGAACCGCCTAAACATCTAATGCACATGATTTCTTTTGCACCGGTGTTATCAGCTACTTTTAGAATACTTTGTTGTTGTACCATTTTTCTTTTCCTCCTTTATTTAATAATAGCTTTCTCCATTACTTCTACGACTCTCCATCTTTTATCTTTAGAAAGAGGTCTTGTTTCCATTACTTTTACCTTGTCGCCTGTTTGGCATTCATTTTTTTCATCATGTGCTTTTAATTTATATGTTCTTTTTTGAATTTTGCCATATGTTTTATTCATAACATTTGTTTCAACAGCCACAACAACAGTTTTATTCATTTTATCAGAAACAACAGTACCAATCATTACTTTACGAAGATTTCTTTCTTCCATTTGGTTTCTCCTTTCTTTATAGTTTTCTATTTCTTCTCTTCTTCTAATTCTCTTTGTCTTAGAACTGTTTTAATTCTTGCAATGTCTTTTTTCACTTCTTTAATTTTCATAGGATTATCTAAACCATTGGTTGCTAAACTAAATCTTAATTTAAACAATTCATTTTTTAGTTCTCCTAATTCTTTTTCTAAATCTGGTGAAGACATTTCTTTTATTTTATTTATCTTCATCGCTATCACCACCTATTTCAGTTTCTCTTTTGACAAACTTACATTTTACAGATAGTTTATTTGCTGCTAGTCTTAAAGCTTCTTTTGCAACATCTTCTGATACACCAGCAATTTCAAACATTACTCTTCCTGGTTTTACAGCTGCTACCCAGTATTCTACTGCACCTTTACCTTTACCCATACGAGTACCAATTGGTTTTGCAGTCATAGGTTTGTCTGGGAAAATTTTAATCCAAACTTTTCCACCTCTTTTAATATAACGAGTCATAGCAACACGGGCTGCTTCTATTTGGTTAGAAGTAATTAACCCAATTTCTTGAGATTGTAAACCATATTCTCCGTCTGTTACAGTATTACCTCTTGTTGCTTTTCCTCTTACTCTACCTTTTTGTTGTTTTCTATATTTTGTTCTTTTTGGCATTAATGGCATTATTGCTCTCCTCCTTCCACTACTTTCTTTTTCGTTGGAAGAATTTCTCCTTTATAAATCCAAACTTTTACACCGATTTTTCCGTATGTGGTATCTGCTTCTGCAAATCCATAGTCAATATCTGCTCTTAAAGTTTGAAGTGGAATAGTACCTTCTTTATAGAACTCTGTTCTAGCCATGTCGGCTCCACCTAATCTTCCAGATACAGAAGTTTTAATTCCTAAAGCCCCTGCTTTCATTGTTTTTTGCATACATTGTTTCATTGCTCTTCTAAAAGAAATTCTTCTCTCTAATTGACCTGCAATGTTTTCTGCAACTAATTGTGCATCTAAATCAATATTTTTTACTTCAACAATATTTAAGTTAACTGTTTTTCCAATCATTTTTTCAAGTTCTGTTTTTAATGTTTCAGCAAGATTTCCACCTTTACCAATTACTAAACCTGGTTTTGCTGTATAAACATTTACTTTTACAAATTTTGCAGTTCTTTCAATTTCGATTTTAGAAATGCCTGCAACATATAATTTTTTCTTAACATATTCACGAATTTTGTGGTCTTCTACTAAATAATCACTAAAATTCTTTTTATCTGCATACCATTTTGAATTCCAGTCTTTAATAATTCCCACTCTTAATCCGTTAGGATCCATTTTTTGTCCCATTTTGTTAAGTCCTCCTTTCTTATTCTCTTTCCTTTAACACTATTGTAATATGACTTGTTCTCTTTCTAATTCTTACTGCACTACCTTTTGCAGCTGGTCTAATTCTTTTTAGAGTTGGACCTTGATTTGCATAAATTTCAGCAACATATAACTTTTCGTGTGCCATATGATGATTGTTTTCTGCATTGGCAATTGCAGATTTTAATAATTTTTCAATGATTTCGCTAGATGCTTTTGGAGCATATTTAACAATTGCTAAAGCTTCATCGATATCTTTGCCTCTGATTAAATCTGCTACGATTTTTACTTTTCTAGCAGATATTCTAGCATATCTTAAAGTTGCCTCTGCTGATGGAATCATTACTTCTTGCTTTTCTTCCACTTTCTTTTCCTCCTTTTTATTTATGTTAAAACTTTTTACACATTATCTTTTCTCTCATTTATTATTTTTTATCTGTTGATGTTGTTTTGTCTCCTGCATGACCTTTGAATGTTCTTGTTGGTGCAAATTCACCTAGTTTGTGTCCAATCATTTCCTCTGTAATGTATACAGGAACATGTTTTCTACCATCATGAACTGCAATGGTGTGTCCGACCATTTGTGGATAAATAGTAGATGCTCTTGACCATGTTTTGATTACTTCTTTATTTCTACTTTCATTCATTGCTTCTACTCTTTTTAATAATTCAGGAGCAATAAATGGAACTTTCTTACTTGATCTTGACATTTTCTTTCCTCCTTATACTATTTTCTTCTCTTTGTGATAAACTTATTACTTAATTTATTTTTCTTTCTTGTCTTATATCCTAATGCTGGTTTACCCCAAGGAGTCATTGGTCCTGCGTGTCCAACTGGTGCTTTACCTTCACCACCACCATGAGGGTGATCTACTGGGTTCATTACAGAACCTCTAACAGTTGGTCTAATTCCCATATGTCTTGTTCTTCCAGCTTTACCGATTTTTACGTTTTCGTGGTCAGTGTTTCCTACAGTTCCAATTGTAGCTTTGCATACTGCCATAATTAATCTCATTTCTCCAGAAGGTAATCTAACATGTGCATATTTTCCTTCTTTTGCCATTAATTGAGCTTCTTGACCTGCAGCTCTTACTAATTTTCCACCTTGACCTGGATTTAATTCGATATTATGAATCATAGTACCTACTGGAATGTTTTCAATTTTCATACAATTTCCTGGTTTGATATCTGCTTTGTCTCCAGAAACTACTTTGTCTCCATCTTTCAATCCAACTGGTGCTAAGATATATGCTTTTTCTCCATCTTCATATTGAATTAATGCAATATTTGCACTTCTGTTTGGATCATACTCAATACCAATTACTGTTGCTGGTATATCTACTTTATTTCTTTTAAAATCAATAATTCTATATTTTTGTCTGTTTCCTCCACCTTGATGTCTTACAGTAATTCTACCATATGAATTTCTACCAGCATTTTTCTTTTTTGTTGTAAGTAATGATTTTTCTGGTTGCTTTTTTGTAATCTCATCAAATGTAGATACTGTCATATTTCTTCTGGATGGAGTATATGGTTTAAAATGTTTCATTCCCATTCATCACGAAATTTTGAAAAACTTCGTCTTACGTCGTTAAACTCAAAAATGTTTCTTCGACATACTATATGTATAGTCTCATCAATATTTTTTTCGTTTGCCTAGTAATACTCGTTTTTGAAAATTTCTCCCTCGCTTTCTTATTTTATATTTACGGATATTTTTCCTGCTCCGTATAACAGATATTCTTTATTATCCTAGTATTTTCTAGTTAATTTTTATATTGCAAGGATTTTAATCTTCTCTAGCTTTTTCATTATCCATCCACGACTGATTTAGAAGACTTAGACTTGCTAATGGAGTATGTTTTAATTTTTCCATACATTCTTTAGCATAATCTTTTGATTCTAATTTTGAAAAGTTTCTCCTTGCAATTAGTGGGACCTCATACTTTTTTCTGAAATTTTTTTCTTTCTTATTCATAATTAAGCTCCCATAAAATGTTCTATACTATCTTTATATTTTTTCGTAACTTTTACTTCTTTTCCACCTTTTGTAAGGTAAGTCATATCAGATGGGTTTGTATCAATTGTAACAATTGCTTTTTTCCAATCAGAAGTTTTTCCTGATGTTTTTCCCATTCTTTTTTCTTTTCCTTTAACGCTAAGAGTATTAACATTAATTACTTTTACTTCGAAAAGTTTTTCTACTGCATTGCGAATATCAATTTTAGTAGCTTTTTTATTTACTCTAAAGGTATACTTTCCTGCTTGTAATTCATCATTACTTTTTTCTGTAATAACTGGTGCTATAATTACATCTTCTGGTCTCATTATGCGTACACCTCCTCTAATTTTTTAACAGTATCTTCTGTTACAACAAGATTTTTATGTTTTAATAAATCATAAACATTAATTGTTTCTACTTGAAGTGTTTTTACACCTTCAATATTTCTTGCTGATTTTTGAACAATTTCATCTTTTTGTGGTAAAAGAATAACTGCTTTTCCTTCTACTTTTAAATTATTTAAAATTCTTGCCATTTCTTTTGTTTTAATTTCTTTTAATGGCAATTTTTCAACAACGATTAGTTCATTTTCTAATACTTTTGAACTAAGCATTGATTTAATTGCTAATCTCTTTTCTTTTTTGTTTACTGTGTAGTTATAAGAACGTGGTTTTGGTCCTAATGCTACACCTCCACCAACCCAATGTGGTGCACGAATACTTCCTTGTCTTGCTCTACCAGTACCTTTTTGTCTCCATGGTTTTCTACCACCACCAGATACTTCTGCTCTTGTTTTGGTACTTTGTGTACCTTGTCTTTGATTTGCTAGGTAATTTACCATTACACTATGTACAACTGCTTCATTTGGAACAATACCAAATACTTCTTCTTTAAGCTCTAGTGTTTTTACTTTCTTACCTTCAATATCATATACGTCTACTTTAGGCATTTTGTTTTCCCTCCTTATTTAATTTTCACCTTATTTACTTTTTACGCTTGTTTTTAGTTTTAGAATAGCACCTTTTGCTCCTGGTACACTACCTTTTACTAAAATTACATTTTTATCTAAATCTACTCTTACAACTTCTAAGTTTTGAATTGTAATTGTCTCTCTTCCCATATGTCCTGGTAATTTTTTCCCTTTAAATACTCTACCTGGTGTAGAAGTTGGTCCCATTGATCCTGGTCTTCTATGATACATAGAACCATGTCCCATAGGTCCTCTTGATTGTCCATGACGTTTAATAACACCTTGGAAACCTTTTCCTTTTGAAATACCTTGAATATCTAATTTATCACCAGCTGTGAAAGTATCAGCTTTTAATTCGTCACCTACATTGATATTTTCTAAAGAATTTAATCTAAATTCTCTTAAATGTTTTTTAGGTGTTAATTTTGATTTTGCGAAGTGACCTTTTACTGGTTTATTTACCTTATGTTCTTTTACCTCTCCAAATCCTAATTGTACTGCATTGTATCCATCTGTTTCTACAGTTTTTACTTGTACTACAGTACATGGACCTGCTTCAATTACTGTTACTGGAATTACTTTTCCTTGTTCATCAAAGATTTGAGTCATTCCAACTTTTCTTCCTATTAATCCTTTATTCATTTTATTTCCTCCTAACTATTGGCTAACAGATAATTCTATTAGCTTGGTTTTGATGTTTATAAGGATACATCTTCCTGATTTTATAATTTAATTTCAATATCAACACCAGCTGGTAAATCAATTTTCATTAAATTGTCAACTGTTTTTTGTGTTGGGTAAAGAATGTCGATTACTCTTTTATGTGTTCTCATTTCAAATTGTTCTCTTGAATCTTTGTGTTTGTGTGGAGAACGTAAAATTGTAATAACCTCTTTTTCTGTTGGTAATGGAATAGGACCTGATACCTTTGCTCCTGTTTTTTTAGCAGTATCTACTATTTTTTCAGCAGACTGTTCTAAAACAACATGATCATAAGCTTTTAGTCTTATTCTGATTTTTTCACTTGTTACTGCATTTTCCTTTTTTGTTGCCATTTAAAAATTCCCTCCTTCTTATTTTTTAGAGCTTTTGCTCTTATTTTTTGGTCGGAAGTTATAACGCACCCTGGTGTTTCGTTTATTACCAATATAAAAACCCAAGCTTGCATGATAAATTCTTGGGATAAGTGCTTTTACAATTTAACTTACCGCCCTGGTCTATGCCACGACATACTCCATAAGAGTTCCCTCCAAACATAGATAAATTCTACATTTGTAGCCACATCTTACTTCATCGCCAAATACATGCTTTCATATTATATAATACTTTAGGCGGAAAGTCAACTGTTTTGAGACATTTTTCAGGTAAAAAATTGGCTTTTTTCGAATGCAAGATATAATTACTATGAAATAAGTATAGATACGTCCCCAAAACTGACATTTACATAATTTTATTTTTATGCTATAATATAGTTACTGGCAAGTGCCAAATACTTTTTATAGAAAGGAAGATTAGTTTGAGTACACAAACTACTGAATTGATTTTTCCCTTGAAGGATGTCAGCCCTGAGCTGAAGTCTTCCATTGAGAAAATCAATATCCTGCATCCCGATTCTACTCTTGGTGGAAACATGACCCGTCGGGGGCAAAGTTCTGATAGTATTACTTTAAATCTCCCTAAGGTGAAAAATTTCAAGACCAAGTTTCGAGTTGAGCTATCAAATTGCAATACCTCTGGTCTTATGGCCGTCTTCAATCTAGCATGCAGTATTAAGTGTTGCGTAATGCTTTTTATCTTGAATGAAGAAGAAAAGGAGTTGCATATCTCTATTGTTTCTGACAATGAAGATACCTACAACCTTTTACAGGAGGTATACAAGCGAGTAGTCTAATTTTTCTTTCACTGGTGGTCAATCTTGTATTGGCCACCAGCTTTTTATTGTCAATTTAGACTTATCAAATTGTTACCTTATATCATATTTATAAAATTACCTACACTTTATGTTGTTTTATTCCTAAAGAACAAACAAAAAAGAGATACCAAAATGTATCTCTTACTTGTTATTATTTATTATTCTGCTGATTCTGTATCTGAAGTTTCTTCAGTTTCTGGAGCTTCATAAGCTTCTAATATAGCTTTTTGAATTTTCTCTCTAGTTTCAGCATTGATTGGATGAGCTATATCCTTGAATTCTCCGTTTGGAGTTTTTCTGCTTGGCATAGCAATAAATAATCCATTTTGACTTTCAATAACTTTAATGTCATGAATAACAAATTCGTTATCGAATGTCACAGAAGCAACAGCTTTCATTCTGTTTTCTGAATTTACTTTTCTTAAACGTACATCTGTAATTTGCATTTGAGTACCACCTTCCAAGTTAATTTTTGTACATTTCTTATGTACATTTATATTATTCGCCACATTTTTTGTTTTTCCTTCTTTATTTTTCATTTTTTTCAAAAAATATCTTACTGAACAATTTTAGCTCTTTCACATATAATATTTATATGAATTATTTTAAATTGTAACATGTATTAACAAGCATTTTAGAAAAAATTGATAAATTGTTGAAAATTCGTGACAAAGAGTATATAATATCCAAAGCACATTTTATCATTAAATAAAAAATATTATAAGACATAAAGGAGTTGTATGGTTTTGGCTAATATTGAAGAATTAAAACAATATAAAAATATACATATGATTGGAATTGGTGGAATCAGTATGAGTGGAATTGCTGAAATTTTAAAATTTTGGGGATTTCATGTTACTGGCTCTGATGTCAATGCTTCTGAAACCACAGATCGATTAATTAAAAGTGGAATACATGTTGTCATTGGTCACGATTTAGAGAGCCTGCAAAAAGCAGATCTTGTGATTTATAGTGCTGCTATTAAACCAACAGATATAGAACTTGTTAGGGCAAAAGAGTTAAACCTTCCTATTGTGGATCGTGGTACTTTTTTAGGACAAATTACAAAGGCTTTTCGTAATAGTATTTGTATTTCTGGAACACATGGAAAAACAACAACTACTTCCATGATTTCTATGTGTTTTTTAGAAGCACATAAAGATCCTTCTATTCAAGTAGGTGCTTATTTGAAACCAATTCGGCGGTAATTATCGTGTTGGTAGTAGTGAATATTTTATTATTGAAGCTTGTGAATATGTAGAAAGTTATTTAAAACTTTTTCCTAGAACAGAAGTTATTTTAAACATTGATAATGATCATTTAGATTATTTTGGAACTTTAGATAATATTGTTACTTCTTTTGCTCATTATATTCAATTATTACCAGAAGATGGTTTATTAGTTATGAATTATGATGATAACAATTGTAGAAAAATTATCAAAAATGCAAAATGTAAAACAGTAACTTATGGTATAGAAAGTAGTAACGCCAATTTTGTTGCTAGAAATATTACATTTAATAAAGATGGGTTTGCTTGTTTTGATGTATATTATAATAATACTTTTTATAAGACGATTCGTTTATCAGTTCCTGGTATTCATAATGTTTTAAATGCATTAGCATGTATTAGTGTTTGCCATGAATATGGTATTGAAAAAGAAGCGATAAAAAATGCACTAGCAAAATATACAGGTGCCCATAGAAGATTTGAATATGTTGGATCTTTCAATCAAGGAGTTCGTGTTTATGATGATTATGGACATCATCCTACTGAAATTATGGCAACTTGTCATGCTTTAGAGCAAAAACAGTTTAGACAGTCTTGGGTGGTTTTTCAACCACATACTTATAGTAGAACCAAAAACCTATTAGATGATTTTGCCAAGGCTCTCCTTCCTTTTAATCATATAATTGTTACAGATATTTATGCTGCAAGAGAAGATAATGTTTATGGAATCTCATCACAAGATTTAGTAGACAAAATTGCTTCTTATAACAAAAAAGCTCTTTATATTTCTGATTTTAATGAAATCGTAAAATATTTAAAAGAGCATACGATTAAAGATGATATTGTTTTGACTTTAGGAGCTGGCACTGTTACCGATATTGGTCCTATGCTAGTAACTGATCCATAACTCTATTAATTCACATTATATAAAAAGCAAAAATATAGTGATTCTTGCACCTTGCTGTCGTCGCTTAGGCTTGTGATTTACAGCACACTTTCTTTTTAGTATTTTGAAAAATATGCTTGACAAATGCTCCTTCAAACTGCGCGGTGCTATCGAATTACTATATTTTTGCTTTTATTAATGTAATCAGTCAATTTATTAGATTGGATAATCAGTTACAGAAAGCATAGGGAAACTAAATTCCATACTTCCCTCTGAGATTACACCATCTTCTGTATGGTTCGTAAAAAATGTTTCAGATCCTTTTAAAAAGTATTGATACATCATATCTACGGTGGTTTCTCCGCCTCCTACAACTACAGGATCATCCCAAGTAACATCTACTGCATACCATTGATTACTAATTTGAATATAATTCCAAGCATGAGTTTCTGTTTCTCCTTGTGAATTAGTAGCTGTTCCAGAAACTAATACACAAGGTACATTGATTTGTTCCATTAGATATTTAAAAGCCCTTGCATACCCTTCACATACCGCTTTTCTATCATGTAATGCACCATAAATAGTAAATTGATTTGTATTATTAGAAGAATCTTCATACTCTATAATGCTTACTAACAAATTATGCACTTTTTCAGCTTTTAATACCACATTATCTTGATCTGTTTGTTCTATAACTTGATCTACAATTCCTTGAATGTATTCTTCTGCTAAATTTATTTTTTCCTCTGTATTAAATTCTTCCTTCAAATAGCTACTATTTTGACCTGGTCCAATAGAAATTCGATGAGTTTCTATTCCTCCTAAAGTAGTTGTCTCTTTTAATAATGTCATTTTTGAAACATCAATATAAAATAAAGCTGTATCATCATAGGAAAAAGCATTCCATGCTGATTGAAAAGCTTCATTTAGTTGTTCTTCTCCACCTTCCATGTGTAATAATGTATTAAAAGCGGTGTCATAATCAAGCACATAAGTTCCAGTTTTTAATTGCTCTTTGTTTTCTTTTAGTCCATCATAAATAATCTTTCCATAATTATTTAGTTGATTATAATAAAAACTTTGAGAAAGCAATTCTGTGTCTTGATTATTCTCTATGGGAGAATCTGGTAATAAATCAATAATGGGTTCTATGACATTGGTTTGCTCATTTTGCGTATTATTAATTGGTTGTTCTTCTATGTTATTAGCGGTATTGTTTTCTATGCTATTTTCCACATTATTTGCTGATTGGTTACTTGTTTGTGTTCTTGTTGTAAAATAAAATACGAAAAAAGCTCCCCAACCAACTACTAGTAATAAAATGATGATAATAACAATGACTGCTATTTTATTAATTCCCTTCTCACTTTTCACATTCATACCCTTCAAAATTATTCTACCTCTTTCATTTGTTTTAACATAATATCTGCAAAGACTCCATATCCCATTGTAGGATCATTAACTAATACATGTGTTACTGCACCTACAAACTTACCGTTTTGAATAATAGGTGCACCACTCATTCCTTGAATAATTCCTCCTGTTTTTTCTAGTAATTCCTCATCAGTTACCTTAATTAGCATACTTTTATTATCTTGATTATTATTCACAAATATTTTTTGAATTTCTATATCATAATATTTTCTTTTACCATTTTCTAATTCACAAACAATTTGCGCTCTTCCTATTTGTATTTCATCACGTAAACAAACATCAATTGCTTCATTTTCATTAATAGATAAATAACTTGGTTTGGCAAGAGAACCAAAAACTCCAAATTCTGTATTTTTTGAAATACTTCCTATTGTCTGACCTGATTCGATTGTTCCTCTAATTTCACCAGGAGTTCCTTTTTCGCCTTTCTCAATAGAAAGTATATTAGTAGTAACTAGTTCTCCATTTTCTATTCTGATTAATTCAGAAGTATCTACATCTAAAATTCCATGGCCTAATGTAGCAAACATATTAGAAGATGGTTCATAAAAAGTTAAAGTGCCTACACCTGCTGCTGCATCTCTTACCCAAAGTCCCAATTTGTATTCATTATCTTGGTTTTTAACAGGTGTTATACTTGTTGTTTTAGTTTCATCATTTCTCATGTATTTAATAGATATTTCTTTTCCATCACATTGATTAACTACTTGCATTAAATCTTCTGTATTATCTATTTCATTTTGGTTAATTTGAACAATTCTATCTCCTTCTTGGATACCTGAATTTTCATATGGTTTCTGCCCTTCAATTTCAGACATGCCAACTACTAAAACTCCATCTGTATATAACTTCATTCCAATTGCTTTTCCTACAGGCACCACCTGTGTTTTTGGAATGACATTTACGGTAATGTCTTTTACTGGAAATAAATTAAATAAATTTAAATCAAAATCAATTTTTCCTATTTCATTGACAGTCTGATGGTTTAAATTACTTACTGCTTGTAATGTAGGAGAACTTTGTTTTTGTGTTAAAGAAATTCCCGCTAATGTATAAATGCTAAAATCTTCTCCTTGCATGAGAATGTAACTACTGGGTAATAAGAAAATATTACAAGCGTAAATATAAATAATCAATAATATCATAATAAAAATGATTTCTTTTACTAATTTCATAATGGTTCTCCTTTTTATTTAGGATAACCATTTTGTAATTTTTTAATCACTTTTCATTTTTTATATTTTTTATTTTATATTTTTTCTATTTGTTTATTTTGTATGATATTCTTTTTACTATCTTTTTTACAATATTATTATTAATGTGTTAACCTACATTGTAAAAGCATCGATATTGGCTTGATATAAGTCATGTCTTTCTCTGCCTAATGC
>CALXQF010000027.1 GCA_944390505.1 uncultured Clostridia bacterium
GTTTTTTATTTTTAAAATAATCATTATTTATTTTAATTATTTTTTATTATCAAATTAATTATTATTTTTTTAATTATTTTTTTATTATTAAATTAATTATTATTTATTTAAATTATTTTCGAATTAATTTATTATTTTATTTGCTTTTTTATTATTTTTAATATTTTGTTTTTTTCATATTTATTTTTTAGTTTATTACATTTCTTCCAAAAATGCAATATTTATTTTTTTCCATTTTTTTACATTTTTTCATGATTTAAAATTTATTTTTTATTAATCATTTTTTCTTCTCAACTTGTTGTTCATTGCTTTAGATTTTTTTATTAAAAATATCAAAAATTTTTACTATTGATTTTGCTTTATTTTTTACTATTTATATTTTGTCATATTGTAATGTTTTTCTTTTTTTACATTCCTAATGTGATTATTTTCTTTTCCTTCTTTTATAATACTTATTTGTCCTGCTTGTTGTTATGTCTACCTTCATTTCTATCTAGATCTTCACTAAAAAAATATCTTTTTTGGCTTTATCCCCAAGTCTTTTACCATATATTTGAATCATTTTCTACTGCAAATCCTTTCCCATAAGTAGTATATTTGCTTATCATTAATGAGAAGCAATAAATTATTTTGAAAATATATTATAATGTATCTTTTATCTGATTGTCAAATAGTAAATTTTTATTGTTTGTATTATATTCTAGTCACTATTTTTTTTATTAATATGTTTTCAAAATAGAAATACTGTTTTTATCTTCCGATTTTCTATTATCTATTTTTTGTTTTCCAATTTATTCCATATCTTGTTTTGGAATTTTGTATATGTTTTTATAATCTTTATAATTATTTTTTTAATTATTCATATTAAATTTTATTTTTCATTTTATTAATATTAAAAATTAATTATCCTTTATAAAAAATAAATTTGTCTATTTTTTTATTAATATAAAAATAATTATTTTATTCAAATTAAATTTATTTTTTTATTTATTAATATTATAATTAATTAAATTTTTTGTTTAAAAATAATTATTCATTTTTAATAAATTATTATTTTAAAAAATAAATAATTTTATATTTGAAAAATAAAAAAATAATAAATAAATTATTTTTATTAATTTATTTACTATTTTTTATTTATTATTTATTTGCTTTTAATTTTTTATTATTTTTTATTTTTACTATTTATTATTTACTCTTAATTTTTTTATTTTTCATCAATGAAAATAATAATTAATCTCTAGTTAATTTTTTTATTAGCATTATCTGTATCATCATCAATTGGTCCAAATAATTCATCAAATTTTGCTTCTAGTTCTTTTTGCACATCAACAGAAAATACTTCATCTTCCTCTGTTCCCTGTGGTAATACTGGTGCTTCATTAGTTGGTTTTATTTCTTCTACTTTAGGTTGTTCATTTTCTGCTGAATGAGTATTATCTGTTATATTATTTTCAACTTTTATCTCATTTTTATTATCTTGTGGTTCATCTTCAAATAAATCATCTAATGATTCTACTTTTAAATCATTTTTGACTGGATTTTCGCTTTCATCTACGTATGGATTATATGGATTATATTTTCTCCATTTTCCTCTATCTCCCACATTAAAGTCTAAATGGTTTAATGTATGTTCTGCTAATTTTCTTGCCATTGGTGATTCAAAATAATAATATTTTTGTGCCTTGATTGGTTTAATTCCCTTTTCATAAATAATACATTGGTCATTATCCATTCTTCTTAATTCGTCCGGTGTCATTAATGCTCTTGCCATTACCTGATCTGAATCACTATATCCTTGTCTATGATATTGTTTATCTCTATTAATTGATCTACTATCTCTACTAATGGTTTTTTCTCCTAGTGCTTTTGAAAAGTATTCTACCGTTTTATATGAGTTACTTCCTAAAAATACGTGTGTATCACAGTTACCCATAATGGTTTCATAAGATTTTTCATAAACTGCCTCTAATTGGTCTAAATTTTGTAGAATAACACTAAAAGAAATCCCTCTACTTCTACTGGTTGATATCTTTTTATCAAAGTCTGGTATTTTACCTATATTTGCAAACTCATCACAAATGAAGAAAGTTGGTACTTTTAATCTTCCACCATTTTCATCAGCAAAATTGTACAATTGTTGAATCATTTGTGAAAAGAAAATAGTTAATAAAAAGTCATATGCAGTATGAGTGTCTGATGAAATAACATATACAGCAGTTTTTTTGCTTCCTATATCTTCAAAGTTAATGGTATCTGTTGAAGTTACTTCTGCAATTTCTTTTGAGTCAAACTTACCTAGTTTAGATTGTAGTGAACTTAAAATAGATCCATAAGTTTTTTCTGGTGCTATTTCAATAGATTTATAATACATTCTAGCAGGGTGATCATATGGTAATTGATTCATTAATTCTGTTAATAAGTTACTTCCACTATTATTGTTTGCTGCTCTTACTAATTCTGAACAACTTGCCAAGTTTTGTTCTTCTGGTGGTCTAGTTGCTATTAAATAATAGATTAATGCTTTTAATAGCATCTCAGCCATATCATCCCAATATGGGTCTGATGTACTTCCTGCTTCTGATTTTTGTCCTTTTACAATGGTATTTGCAATAACATCTACATCTATTTCACTTGATATATGCATTAGTGGATTATATCCATCACTGTTTGCTGGATTTACCAAATTTAATACCTTAATTTCATAACCGTTTTTTTGCAAATATCCTGCTGTTTTATCATATAATTCCCCTTTAGGATCAGTAAATACATAAGAACCTAGCATCTGATATGCATTTGGTATAGAATAAGATGCTGATTTACCAGAACCAGAACCACCGACTACTAAAACATTAATGTTTCCTCTTTTATCTGTTGGCAAATAATGGTCTTGTGCTAATAAAATTCCCTTATGCTTACTTAATACCCTATATTGTTCCCCGCCTGTACACCAGTCACTAGAACCATGTTCGATATCTGTATACTCATTTTTTGGTTTAGAACGAAATAACCCAATCGTTGCACAGATAATATATAAAATTGTGAAATATAGTAATGTTTTTAAAAATGTTCCTATATAAGCTGCTTCAAACATGTGTGTAATAGTAGTAAAACTAGTAATCGCAGGCACAATTTGCTCTAAAAATTCGCCAAAATCAAAAATCCCATTGTTTGTAGCTTCAACAATGGAATATGCAATTGGAGAAACAAATATTATGACAAAAAGTATCCATAATACTCCAATAATGATTAAACTTTTTTTGTTATCTCTTAATGTTTTTTGAACTTTATAATTCATACTTTCTCACCTTTTCATTGGTTTTATCTATCTTCTTTGCCAACTTGTGCTTTTGAGGTTTTATTTTGTTGTCTCTTTGTTACTGTTTTTAGTAATTCTGGATGTTGCATAACTATTGTTGTGCTTTCTTTTTCTTGCATTGCTTTTGCTTGTTCTTGCTTTTCTTGCTGATGTTTCATAATGACATTAAATGCTCCTGGATGCATCATAATAACAGTTCCATCCTCTAATTTTAATTCATCATTTTTAGTAACAACAGCATCGCCTACCGGAATTTCTAAATTTCCTTGTTCTTCTATATAAGTAGTAATTCCTTCATAAACTTTTTTGGTTTCCTTTGGAACTTCTAAACTATTTTCTGTTACATACATATCACTCCCAGCAACGCTAGTTGTATAAATTTCTTCTTGGTTTGAATCTACAGTTGTACGACTCATAGGTAATCCCCTTTCTAACTATCTTCTTTTTTATCTCTTATTTCAAAAGCAAAATAGGATTTATATGGTTTTAATTTACATTTGCCTTTTACTTCATTTGTTTCTTGATCAAAGTATAAAACTGGTTTGATTTCTTCCGTTGTTTCTGGGTCTATAATAGAAATAGGCCTTTTTAAGTCTGGTGTATATTTAAATTCTTTATATTCTGTTTCTTGTTCAGAATACAAAGTATTAAATTTAATTGGAATTGGACGTTTTGCAATTTTCACTCTATCCTCTGTTAATAGTCCCATATTCACTACAACCTTGTCTTGTCCAAATGATAAAATAACTAATTTTTCTTCATTTTCGGGTTCATCAATAAAAAACGTTTTCTTTTTTAAATTACCATTTAATTCTTCTGCATATTCTAAGCGTTGTACTGTATATTTTGGATATTCATCTAGTAAACGTTTATCAGTTTTATTCACTCTATAAATTACTGTGTTTACTCCTTGAGGATCTGTAATACTAAAGTGTTTTCCTTGTATTTGGTCCATCTTTTTTTCTCCCTTTCTATGAATTTTAATACAATACATAGTTTGTCTTTTGTTTGATTTCATCACTATAGTTAATTATAGTACAAACTATGCTATTTGTCAACGATTTAATGTATTTTTGTTATGTTAACCATATATTTTTCTTGGATCATAATGTGATACTTTTTGTAATTGTTCAAATAATTTTTTCTCTTCTTGTGTCATATTTTTAGGAACCATAATTTGCACTTGTGCGATTAAATCTCCTCTTCCGGCTTTGCCGTCATGATATCCTTTTCCTTCAATGCGAATCTTTTCTCCACTTTCTATTCCCTGTGGGATATATAAGGAAACTTTTTCGTCAATGGAATCTAATTCTACTTTTGTTCCTAATGCCGCTTCCCATGGCGTTAATAAAAGATTGGTGTATAAATCATACCCCTGCAAAGTATACTTTTGGTTATTATCAATATGTATTTTGATAAGTAAATCTCCTGGTTTACCTCCATTTTCTCCTGGTTTGCCTTGTCCCATTAAGCGGATTTTTTCTTCATTTCTAATACCTGCTGGAATTTTTACTTCAAAATTTTTCATTTTGCCACTTAAAGTTCTCAAAGCAATCTTTTTTTCTGCTCCATAAAAAGCATCTGGAATAGACACATTAATTTCAGTTTCTATATTTTCTCCTTTAGTAGGAACTTTTTTATTTTTCTCTCTTTTTTCTTCTACTATTTCATTATGCATACTATCTCCAAAAAACATTTGAAAAAAGTCACTAAAAATAGAATCTTTACCTCTTTTACTTTCTTCATAACTATTTTTTTGCTTTCGTCCTACATGAGTATTCCACATCCTATCATATTTTCGTTTTGATGCTTGGTTAGATAATACTCTATAAGCTTCATTGATATCTTTGAATCTTTCTTCTGAAATTTGACTAGAAGTATTAATGTCTGGATGATATTTTTTTGCTTGATCACGGTAAGCTTGTTTAATTTCTTCTGGTGTTACTCGATTGCTAGATAATTCTAATATTTTATAATAATCTTTAAAAATCATGTAAATTTCCCCCTAAGTATGCCCTTTCGTTTTTCTGTCTTTTGTGCTCGATTATGATAAAATTATATCATATTAATAGTTAGAAAGAAATAGATTTTTTTAAGTTTATTCATCTATTATTAAAACATTATCTGTTGCTAGCATTGTAGTTAACTTTTTCAATCTAATTTGAATTTTTATTCATCAATAATTGATTTCTTGTCAAAAAGCTATTAGGGTGTACTAGTTTTTCTTTATCAATATTAGCTTTTATTGTAAAATTTAAAATATATAGCATACATTCATCCAAATCTTTTTTAGCTAGATTTCTTACTGTTTCTACTTCTTCATATTTTCTATTTTCCTCTGCTTTATCTGCAATAAAAATAATTTTAGCCAGCATGTCCATCTCTGGGTATGCAGTAGTATGATATAAAATTGCCTTTTGCATATTTTCTGGAAAGCCGTATCTTTTTTTTGCCATATCTGCACCTATTTTGGCATGTAGCAGTTTTGCATTTTTTTGTTCAATTTCATCTATTTCTATATTATTCTCTTTCATATATTTTAAACTTTCTTCTTCGGTTAATTCTTTTGCCATATCATGAACCAAACCAGCCAATCCAGCCTCTTCAGTGTCAATTCCATATTGTCTTGCTAATTCTTCTGCCATTTTCATAGTTCCAATAGAATGATGATATCTTTTTTCAGATAGCATTGTTTTTAATTCCTCTTGTATTTTTTCTACTCGCTCTATATCTTTTGATACCATTTTGCCTTCTCCTTTCTAAATCAATCATTTGGTGGTATAAAGCACTTAAATCAATTTGTGTTTTATACCACCCTGCTATTAATTTGCTAAATGAATTAATTCATCTAATAATTCACTATACTTTAAACCGGACTGCTCCCATAATTTTGGGTACATGCTAATTTGTGTAAAACCTGGTAATGTATTAATTTCATTAATATATATTTGATTGTCACTTTCTCTAATAAAAAAGTCTACTCTTGCTAATCCTTTACCATCCACAGCTTTAAATGCTTTCATTGCGATTTGCTGTATTTTTTCTTGTACTTTTGAGTTTAATTCTGCTGGAATAACTACTCTTGATTCGGCATTATTATATTTAGCATCAAAAGTGTAAAACTCTTCTGCTGGTAATATTTCTCCAACACAAGTTGCCTTTATTTCCTCATTTCCTAATACTGCACATTCAATTTCTCTACCTTTTATTTCTTCTTCTATTAGAATTTTGGTATCATATTTAGCTGCATATAAAATAGCATTTTCTAGTTCTTGTTCATTTTTTGCTTTCTGAATTCCTACTGAAGAACCAGAATTAGATGGTTTCACAAATACAGGAAATCCCAAAGTATTTTTAACTTTTTCACTAATCTGATTTAAATTCATTTTTTCCTCATTAAATTCATGGTCTATATATGTATATATGCCATTATTTGCCTTTATATAAATATAGCTTGCTTGTTTGATTTTTGCTTTATCAAAAATTACTTTAGTATATACTTTATCCATGCAAATACTAGAAGCTAATACTTTACAACCAACATATTTTATTTTTATTAATTCTAATAAACCTTGAATTGTGCCATCTTCTCCATATAGTCCATGTAATACAGGGAAAACTACATCTAATTTTTTTAAATATTGAAATTCTTCATGAATTTCTTTTGTTTCTTCTATCTTATCTCCTACTTTTAAAATTTCAATCTCATTGACTGGTTTTGTATACTCATACCATTTTCCTTGTTCATCAATATAAATAGGATAAATCTCATATTTGGTTTTATCTAAATTTTTTAAAATAGAAGTAGCAGACACAATTGACACATCATGTTCTGTTGACATACCTCCAAAAATAACACCTAATTTTATTTTAGACATTTTATCATCCTTCCTTCTAACTTATTAATTTAAATATTTTAGTTTTCTTTTATCTTCTGTTTCAGATTATATTAGTCTTCACAAATGGCATCACAAATTTCTGAAAAATGTAAACCGTTAGATGCTTTAATTAAAACAACATCTTCCTGTTGCAATTCTTTTTTCAAAAATAGAATAGCTTCTTGATTATTAGGGAAGTGAAATATATTTTCTGTTTTCACTCCATTTTCATGTGCACCTTTTGCAATATTTTTCGACTCCTCTCCTACACAAATGAGAATGTCAATATGATTTTTAGCAACTTCTTCTCCTACTTTTTCGTGAAGTTCCTTACTAAACTCTCCTAATTCTAACATATCGCCTAATACCGCTATTTTTCTTTTATTTGGTAATCTTCCTATGTAATCTAAAGCTGCCTTCATAGAGTCATAATTGGCATTATAGCAGTCATTAATAATCATACTACCAATTTTACTTTTCTTAATTTCCATTCTTTTTGCAGTTAAATCTAAATGCTCAATTCCTTTTAATACTTCTTCCATTGGGATATCAAACAGTCCAGCAACTGTTATTGCACATAAGCTATTAGACACAAAATGTTCTCCCCCCACTGGAATATTTACTTTGTACTGTTTTTGCTGAACTGTTACATCACAAGTACTTCCAGTTTCTTTTAAATTAACATTTTCTCCAAAGATATCACTTTTTAAATGGAATCCATATGTCATAATATGATAATTTTGTTTATTTTGTTCATACCAATTATGTAATAGGTCATTATCATTATTAATCACTACAGTACCATTTGGGTTTAAGCCTTCTAAAATTTCTAATTTAGCTTTTAAAATGTTTTTTCTAGAACCAAGCATACCTATATGAGCTGTTCCAATATTGGTAATTACTGCTACATCTGGTTTTGCAATATTGGTTAATAAGCTGATTTCTCCAAAGGAGTTCATTCCCATTTCTAGTACCATGATTTCTTCATCTTCTAATCGAAGAATATTAAGCGGTAATCCTAGTCCATTATTATAATTTCCTTGTGTTTTTAACACTTTGTATTTTTGAGAAAGAACACTTGCTATCATATCTTTTGTGCTAGTTTTTCCCGCACTACCAGTAATTGCAATAACAGGAATATTGTATAAACTTCTTTTGTAAGCTGCTAATTGTTGTAATGCTTTTACTGTGTCTTCTACTAGTACAATGGTTGCATTTGGATATTTTTCTAATGTTTCTTCCTCTATTTCTACTCCTTGTAACAAACAAGCTACTGCTCCTTTTTCTAATGCTTGCTGATATAAAGTACTACCATTAAAACTTTCGCCTTGAATACCTACATAAATTTCACCTTGTTGCAATTCTCTGGTGTCTTTACAAAAGTTTTTACAAATTAAATTTTCATTTCCACAAATTAATTGTCCATTACATTTTTCAATGATGTCTTTTGCAAAAACATTTTTCTTCATTGCTATTTTCCTTTCTGCGTCCATGTCAGTTTTTGGGACGTATCTTCAAACTGACAAAATGTCAGTCGCAGCTACGTCCCAGGACTGACAATTTGTCAGTCGTGGGGACACATCTTATCATTTCTTTTGCTAATATTTAAATACTTTCTTGTTTCTTTTTTCAGTTCTTTTATAAAAGAAAAAGAAGGAATAAATCATTATTCCTTCTTATTATATGCCAAAGTATTTACTTCTTGCAATAAATCAACTAATATTTATTAAATTTTATAGTTAATTATCTATTAACTACATTAAATCATTTTTTAGTTTATTGTCTTATTTGTAAACTATTTTGTTGCTTTATCTGCAATTTCAAATGCTTTTGTTACAATATTTCCACAAGTTTTAGAAGACACATTTCCCCATCCACCATCTTTTTTTACTTGTTCATAAACACCTAACTCTCTTGCAATTTCTTGACTTAATTCTTCTGACATCACTTTTTTATTATTTGACATTAGCTTTTACCTCCTATCAAAATTTAATTTGAAAATCTTTCTCCTAATACATTTGCTACTGTTCTACTTACTGTTGCTTGCGTTACTGCAATTAATTTGATTAAAATATATCATTTGCTAAGTTAAGTAGAAAAATAGTGAATTGATATTATTTTATCTTGATTTTCATTTTATACTTATAGTATTCCTTTTTTTAAAAAAATTATTTTGTAATTTTTGGTATTTCATTGGTTCCAGAATAAATTGAAGTCTAGTGAATTAATAGGACTAATGGTGACTGTCCCCAATAGTCCTAAAATTTAATGTGTCAAAGTTCCATTTGGAGTATTGACAATGACTAATATATCTTCTTCTTTTCCTGTTTCTGCATTAATATAAACTAGAAAGTCAGTGTCATCTACTCTTCCTTTAAATTCCCAACATAATACTTCTGTTTTCCATTCTGTTGGAATAATTGCTAAATTTTCACTTTTGATTTCTAATTTTTCATTTAACCCTTCTTTTGCTTCTTGCTTACTAATTTGTACTTCTGGTATATCTCTTTTTTCATGATTATTTAAATATCCTGTTGTTTCAATTCCCATTACTTCTCCATTATCTAATGCAATTTTTAGTTTAATTAAGTCTGGGTATACAACAATTCCATCTTGTTCATAAGCATAGTTAATGGTAACAATTCCATCTTGTTTTAAATAATAGGTTTCTTTCATATTTTCATAGCCATGTGATGCCAAATATTCTTTTCCTATTTCATCTGCTCTTTCTTGTGTAACACTCTCTGCCTCAATGTTTCTGTTATAGTTCATAAATACTACATGTCCACCTTTTTCTGAAATAGAAATCACCATGTTTGGTTCTTGTTCTCCGTTTACTTTGACATTAAAATCATAAGTGACCATATCAGTATTTTCAGATTTACTAGATAAACTAATTTCCTGTACTTTATCTTCCCCTATAAATTTTGTTGCAATTTCTTTTGCTTTTTCTTCATTGATATTGTCTCCTGTTAGCCCTTTCTTTTTTGTGCTTGTCATATGTTCTGAAAAAGCACCATCATAAATTAATCCCGAATATTCATGGAAATTTTCTTCTAAATTGCTAAAACTATCTTTTGAAATATTGCTTACTTCTTGTGCAAATGCTACTGTTCCTTTTTTAGTTAATTCTCCCCATGTAATTCTTCCTTCTGTCATGTCGGCAGATAATTGATTTAATGTATTTTCTAATTCCACACTATAATCATGTAATTCTTGCAAATTGTCTAAATCTTCTTGGGTTAATTCTTCATTATAGATATTCTTCCTAGATAAAGAATAACTATAATCACTTACTTGATTTAAGAATTTTGAAGTTTTTTCTAATTCTACACTATCAATTGGAAGTCTAGATAAATACACTTGTGCTAAATTTGCCTCTCTCCACACGTTTGTTAGGGTTTCTGCCCCATGCTCTGGAGTACTAGAAATTAATGATTTTGCTAAATAAGTTTCTACATTTTGCACATAATCCACTAATTCAAAAAATGCCATATTATATTGGTTTTCGGAGGCTAGTCTATATTCTGTCTGTTTTTTATAAATCCAAATTCCCATTGCAACGATAATAGCAAATAAGACAACAATAATGGTTAACATATGTCTGTCTTTTAATCTATTTTTCCAATCAATTAATTTTTCTTTTACACTTGTCATTTTTGATTCTCCTATCTTTCTACTATCTTTTTTTTCGTAAGGATAGTAATTTTTTATATTATTATTTTAATGTGAAACTAAAATATCTTTCATTAAAAAATAATTTATGGAATTTTTATTTTGCATTATTCGCAAAATCTGTGTTTTCCAATTGTTTTAATCAATGGTCTTGACCAAATCCATTTGTTAGTAGCGGTATCTGGGTTGAAATAATAAATAGCACCATCTGTTGGATCCCAACCGTTTAAGGCATCTTGGGCAGCTTTTACAACACTAGAGTTTTCATCAATTGGTACATTAATTTGTCCATCTGCTACTGCTGTAAATGCCCCTGGTTGATAAATGACTCCTGCTATTGTATTTGGAAAGCTTGGATGTTTAACACGATTTAAAATAACTGCTCCTACTGCTACTTGTCCTTCATATGGTTCTCCTCTTGCTTCTCCATTAATTGCTCTTGCTAGTAATTGAACATCTGAAGTATTTCCTGCATCTGAAGCTTTTACTATTTCTTGTGTGCCGATTAGATCAAATATGAAGATTAGAAATAATGTTAAAAAAATAAATAATATTATCATTTTAAATATATTTTTGATGAGTTTCATTTATTTACTCCTTGTAACAAATTTTTATTTTTAAAATAATATTTTTGTCTTCTGTCTTTGGAAAATATATTACTATATTTATCAATTTTTATTTTTCTATTTATATTGTTTTCATTTTTTGTTAATTTATTCATACTTTTTTATAATACGTATCTATTTTTTATTTGTAAATGTCAATTGAAAAATAAAATCTATTTTTTGACAATAAAAAATATGCAGAAAACTGACATTTTCCGTTGTCAACTTTCTACATAATGGAAAGATTAAAAGTTTTGTTCTTTATATAATAAAATTATTAAAAATATTTCGAAGCATTTTTGATACTATTTTTAGGTTTCTCATAATTAATATTTATAATTTTTCTATTTCTTCTTTTGATAAACCTGTTATTTCTATAATTTCCTCTATAGATATTCCTTTTTGTTTCATTTTTTTCATATGTTTCTCCTGTCCTGCTATCTTCTGCTATTAATCTTGAGGTATATGCTATATTTCTATTTACCATTGTTTTTACATTGGCTACTTGCATCTCAATATCAATCATAGTATCTTCATTGATTTGCGCTCTTATATCTAATACTCCCAGTTTTTCATCTGCATAATCTTTTGTAATCTCTGGATTTTTTACTTCTACTGTTTCTATTTTTATATTTAGTATTGCTTCTAATAGTTCTTTTAATTCTTGATTATTTTCCGGATTTCCAAAAATTCTTTTAAATACATAATCATTTTTTAAATCTAATCTTTCTTTTGTATTTTTAATAAAACTTGTCATTTCTTCCATATTGTCTACCTCCATTTTAACAAATTACAAATCGAGTATCAATACTTTTTTAATTAAGTTTTATTAATTAGTTAGAATATTTTTGTTTTTACACTAAACGATAACTAATTGTATTTTGTAATTAAAAATTACTTTTTTGATTTAACTTAATGAATAATTTCTGTTTTCCTATTGTTAACTCATTGTCTATTATTTTTTTGTGGAATAAATATAGAAAATAAATATTAAAAATTAGATTAAAATAAATATAGGATAAAATTACAACTTTTACAGAGGGAATATCTTTTTGATATATTATAATTTTATATTTTAAAACTTTTTATGATTTTTTAATTTTCCTTGAAATTAATTTTAGATATAACATAGTTATGATAACTTAATACCCGACACTTTTTCATAGAGCCATTT
>CALXQF010000028.1 GCA_944390505.1 uncultured Clostridia bacterium
GGAAAACAGCCAATTGAATTTCCATCTGCAGGAAGTACTTTTAAAACAGGAGAAGATTTTATCACAGCAAAATTAATTGATGAATGTGGGTTGAAAGGATACCAAATAGGAGATGCACAAGTATCTACGAAACATGCTGGTTTTGTTGTAAATTTAGGAAATGCAACTGCAAAAGATGTACTAGAATTAATAGAGAATATTAAAAGTGTGATAAAAGAAAAAACAGGAAAAATAATAGAACTAGAAATTGAATTGCTAGGAGAGTTTTAAAAAACAGTAGCAATAATGTCTTGATATTTGTAGTCCAAATAAAATTATAAATAATGCGAGTAAAAATAGTCAAAATGAAAGGATTGAATGAATTAATATGAAAGGTTTTTTTAGATGGTTTCGCTCTAGTGCCAAAATGAAAAGGTGGATGTTACTAATTATCATAGGAATTGTACTGGCTTGCTATGGAATGGCAGAGATATTAACAGGTAAAAGGCTAGATTTCTGGCCATTGGTTAGAATTATTGTATGTTTTGTAGTAGGTTTTATTTTTGTGGTTTCTGGTATGATTCATATGCAAAAAAGAACATTAGAATTATTAGTACAAGAAACAGATGACAGAATTGAAGATGATAAAACAAAAATCAATAGTTTAATTTTTAACAAAAAAGTATATGACCAAGGACCTAAAATTGTAGCAATTGGTGGGGGAACAGGATTAAATGCAGTCTTAAAAGGATTAAAAAATTATACAGATAATTTGACTGCCATTGTTACAGTATCTGATTATGGAAAAATTATACCAGAATCTAGAAAAGCATTAGAGGCTATGCCATTAGATGATATTAAAGGAAGTTTAGTAGCACTTTCTGAAGATGAGAATGTAATGGAACATTTAATGAATTTAAAATTCCAAAATGGCAGATTAAGAAACCTTTCATTTGGAGATATTTATTTATTAGGAATGAAAGAACTTTATGGAGATTTTGCACAATCGATTGAACAAACTAGAAAAGTACTCAATATTACAGGAAGAGTATTACCTGTCACTTTAGAGCCTATTACAATATGTGCTGAACTAGAAGATGGTACTGTTATTCAAAGCAGAGATAAAATACCAAGTATGGTTAATTCTCAAACTAGTAAAATTAGTAGAATATTTATTAATCCTACTAATTGTAGAGTGGCACCAGGGGTATTAGAAGCAATTGAAGAAGCAGATGCTATTGTGATTGGACCTGGAAGCTTATATACTAATGTAATTCCTAATTTATTAGTAAAAGGAGTTGCAAAAGCAATTAGAGAAAGCAAAGCTTTTAAAATTTATGTTAGTAATTTAATGACAGAACCTGGTCAAACCGATAATTATACTTTATCAGATCATATTAAAGCAATTAACGAACATGCTGGAAAAGGTGTGATTGAATATTGTATCTACGATACAGGTGAATTAGTGCCAGAATATATTAGAAAATATAATATGCAAGGGCAAGATTTAGTAGAAATTGATAGTAGTAAGGCAAAATCTGAAGGTGTTAACTTAATGCAAAGAGAAATTTCGCATATTGAAGGAGAATATATTAGACATAATCCAGATGCAATTGCAGCTTCTATTATTCAATTAATTTGTGATGACTTGAAATTTAAAGATATGCAAAATGATACAAAATATGTGTTATTAAATGATAGACTAAAACAAGCAAAAAAATCGCTAAAAGAAAACCGTAGAAATGACAATATGAGAAAAACAAAAAAGAAAAAGGTAAAAGGAGAAAGCAAATTTACTAAAAAATATAAAGACAGAATAGAATCAATCCAAGAAGCTGAAATTAAAATGAAGGTAAAAGCAGGAATTCCAATTGAAGAAGAGGATGATATTCCAGAAGAAACAACTACTACTTTAACACAAAAAAATAAAAAGAAAGAAAAAGAGAGACTTTTAAAAGAGCAAAAACAAAAAGAAAAGATGCTTAATAAAAAAAATAGCAAACTAAAAGAAAGTCACTTGAATAAAGAAAAAGACAAATCAAAGGAAGAACAATTAGACAGAAAAAATAATAAACAACAATCCAAAGGAAAACACTCTGGAAATTCTTCTAAAAAAGAAAAACAGAAAGTACAAGTTGATGAGTTAGAAGAAGAACAAAAAAGAAGCTTTATTAATGCGATCAATAAAATTAGACACGAGGATGAATAAATCAAAGAAGATAGATAAAACGAGAAATATAATCAGCATAATATTCGATAGCATTTTATTAATTTAAAAACAGTAGAATGAAACTAAAGAGAATAGAAAAAATAATGGAGGAAGCACAAATGAAATATGAAAAAGAGGACTTAAGTTTAGAAAATGGAGTCAAGAAAGAATGGCTTGTAACCAATGGAATAGGTGGATACAGTAGTTCTACCATTTTAGGTATTAATACTAGAAAATATCATGGGCTACTAGTAGCACCACTTAACCCACCAGGTAGTAGACATGTTATTCTTTCAAAAGTAGATGAGTGTTTTGAAAGTGGAGGAAAAGAATATCCACTTTATGCAAATATAGGAAAAAACTATATTTCAAAAGGTTATCAGTATTTAACTTCTTTTGAAAAAGAATATGTACCTATTTTTACATACCAAGTAGATGGTGCAACAATTAAAAAATTCATTTGTATGGATCATGGAAAAAATACAGTTTGTGTTTTATATCATATACAAAATAATGAAAAAAGGACGAAACTAACGATTGCTCCAATTGTTAACTTTAGAGACTTTCATACTACAACACCAGATGCTAACTTTGATATTAGACAAGAAGTAAAAGAGCAAAAAGTAAAATTAATTATCAACAATCAAAGACAAACTCCAGTTTATATGAGAATATCAGAAGGAAAATATATTCCACATGAAAATGATATTTTTAGAGGAATGTATTATTTAGAAGAAGAAAAAAGAGGGCAAGGTGCAGAAGAAAATTTAGCTGTACCAGGTGTGTATGAAATTAAATTAAGGGCAAAAGAAGAAAAATATGTTAGCTTTGTATTTTCATTAGAAGAAAATATAGAAGAAATAGATGGCCGAAATTTAATTAATCAGGAAATTGTTCGTATTACCAGTACCTTATATGATTCTTACTTATTAGATACTAAAAAAGAATATGATAATCAATATAAAACATTAATGAGAGATTATATTATTGCTTCTGATAACTTCATTGTTTATAGACCGTCATTTGCACTTTATACATTAATTGCAGGCTATCCTTGGTTTCTAGATTGGGGAAGAGATACGTTAATTGCTTTTGAAGGAATCTTACTCATTCCTAGAAGATTTGAAATAGCAAAAGAAGTATTGTTAACTTGTATACGTGATATTAAATATGGATTAGTACCAAATGGTTATTCAGGATATGATAACAGACCACTATATAACAGTGTAGATGCATCTCTATTGTTGTTTGAGCAGGTAAGAAAATATCTCGAATATACACATGATTATGAATTCTTAAAAGAACAACTATATGAAGTACTAAAAAAGGTCATGAACAGTTATATAGAAGGAATTGATTTAGATGGTAATAATATTCATTTAGATTTAGAAGATGGACTATTATCATCAGGAACACCATATATTCAAAATACTTGGATGGATGCAAAAGTAGGAGATAAAGTCATTACACCAAGGAATGGTAAAGCAGTAGAAATTAACAGCTTATGGTATAATGCCCTAAAAATTATGATTGAATTTACCAAATTATATAAAGATAAAGAATTAGAAAAAAAGTATACAGAACTTGCTAAAAAGTGTAAAGAAAACTTTGTGAAAAAGTTCTACAATAAAAAGAAAAAGGATTTAGATGATGTAGTAGGAGATTCAAAAACAAGACCAAATCAATTATTTGCTATTGGTTTACATTATCCAATTATAGAGCCAAACTCAGAGATTGCCAAAGAAATTTTTCAAACAACAACTAAAAAGTTACTAACACCATATGGATTAAAAACATTGGCAAAAGGAGAACCTGAATATCAAGATATATATGAAGGAGATCAATTGAAAAGAGATAGTTCTTATCATCAAGGAATTACTTGGCCATGGTTATTGGGAATTTATTCAGATGCTTTCCAAAATATTATCAAAGCAGAAAAAAATAAAACAATGAAAAAAGAATTGGAAAACCAATATACACAATTTGTAGAAAAAGTAGAAAAAACCTTTTTAGAAGAAATGTATCACCGTTCAACAGTAGGAAGCATTAGTGAGATTTATGATTCAGCAAAACCATATGAAGCAAAAGGAGCATTTGCACAAGCATGGTCTGTAGCAGAAGTATTTAGAATTATCATACAATATCAAAATAAGCAAAAGTAGCACTAAAAATAAAAAATGCTTATAACATTAAAATGCAATAGAAATTTAAAATAAAAATTAATATCAGTTGAGCAAAAAAAATCAAAACAAAACATAAATGCAACAAGAAAAATCAAAATGAAAAGAAGGAAACAAAATGAGAATATTAGGGATTGACCCAGGGTTTGCTATTACAGGTTATAGCATTATTGACTATATTGGAAATAAATTCAAATTAATTACATCAGGAGCAGTATTAACAAAAGCGGGAGAATCTTTCCCGCTTCGATTATTAAAATTAAATAATGATTTAGAAGAAATTATAGATACCTATCACCCAGATGCTATTTCAGTAGAAGAATTGTTTTTCAATAATAATGCAAAAACTGCCATTAATGTAGCACAAGCAAGAGGTGTCATATTAGTAGTAGGTTGCAGAAAAGGAATTCCTACTTATGAATATACGCCACTTCAAATTAAACAAGCAGTAGTAGGATATGGCAGAGCAGATAAAATACAAGTACAAAAAATGGTAAAAACCATTTTAAAAGTAGATAATTTACCAAAATTAGATGACACAACAGACAGCATGGCAGCAGCTATTTGCCATGCACATTCTGCTAAATTTGCAGCAAAGTTATAGTGCGTGTTAGTTTTGGTGTCAGTATTGGGACGTTCCTGTGACTGACAAAATGTCAGTTAATGCTACGTCCCAGAACTGACAAAATGTCAGTCTGGGGACAGACCTAAAAGATGATAGAAATTTAATTGGAAGATACATCCCAGAACTGACAAACAAGAAAGGAAAGAGAAAATGGCAGTTTATCTATATTATGGAGAAGAAACATATTTATTAGAAAATAAGGTGCGAAAAATCAAAAAAGATTTTGGGGTATTAGTACAAGGTATAAACTATATTCAAATTGATGATACTAATGTAGAGCAGTTAATATCAGATTTAGAAACTCCTGCTTTTGGATTTCCAAAAAAATTAATTATTGCCAAAAATACAGGGCTTTTTAAAAAAGAAAAAAAGTCTACTGCAAAATCGAGAAATACCAAAGCTACCAAAGATGCAAAAACAGAAAAAGAGAATACTAAAAAGAAAAAAAACACCAATACAGAGAATAAGCCATTACAAGAAAAAATAGCAGATTATTTAGAAGAAAATCAAAAAGACTTAAATGAAACTGTAGAACTTATTTTTATCGAACAAGAAGCAGACAAAAACACTTTATATCAGATAATTGAAAAGATTGGTGAAGTAAAAGAATTTGCACTTTTAAAATTACCAGAATTAGTGACAAACTTAAAAAAAGTTTGCCAAGCTTATCAAGTGAATTTACCAGATGATGCTGCCAAATATTTAGTAGAATGTTGCGGAACCAGTATGCAAGATTTAATGAATGAAGTAAGAAAATTAATTGAATACAAGGGAGCAAATGGAACAATTTCGAAAGAAGATATAGACAAACTTTGTATTAAGCAAATTCAAGCTGTTATATTTGATTTAACAGATAATTTAGGAAAAAAAGAAACTGCCAAAGCATTAGATGTGCTAAATGGATTGATTAGTAATAAAGAACCAATTCAAAAAATTTTAGTGACTTTATATAACCATTTTAAAAAATTATATATTATTAAAATAGCAGAAAAGTATCATCAAGATGTAGCAACTGCTATGAATTTAAAGTCAAACCAGTTGTTTTTAGTTAGCAAATATAAAACACAAGCTAGGTATTTTGAAGAACAAGAATTAAGAAAAATTATGGAAGAATTAATCCATTTAGATGCCAACTATAAAATTGGTTTGATTGATTTAGAAATAGGTTTAGATAGTATTCTTTGCAGATATTGTTCAAAATGAGTTTCTAAAATTTGCCTTTTTTAATTAGTTTACAGTAAAAGAAATACATACCTTTTATAGCATAAATAGAATAAAAATCCCACTTTTTCAAATAATAAGAAAAGTATATTTAATATGAGCATAAATTATTTACAATTTAGCTAAAAAAGCTTTATCTCATATAAAACGAAAGGTGGTATTTTTTATGATGAATTTTAGAACTGATTTGGCTTTAGAAAGAAGAGATTTATACAAAAAAGCAAATGATATTGCTAATGAAGTAGATGGATTAGAAACGCAAGAAGAAAAAATAGGGGAAGATATTCAAATTACACGTGTAAAAGTATTAAATGAAAACGGGGAACAAGCAATTGGAAAGAAAAAAGGAAATTATATTACCATTGATGTGAAAAATTTGAAAATTGCAGGAGAAGAAGAAATTCAGAGAGCTTCTGAAGCGGTTACGAAAGAATTAAAAACTTTATTAGCACAATTAATTGGAGAGAAAGATGATATTTTAGTAGTGGGTCTTGGCAATTTATACGTTACACCAGATGCTTTAGGACCAAAGGTTATTCAAGATATTGATATTACAAGGCATATTATTAACTATATGCCAGAAGTGTTAGATCAAGATACAAGACCAGTTAGTGCAGTTTCTCCAGGAGTATTAGGAACTACTGGAATTGAAACATTAGAAATATTAAAAGGAATTGTAGATAATATTCATCCAAAGTTGTTAATAGTCATAGATGCCTTGGCTTCTAGAAGTATAGAAAGAATTAGTAGTACAGTACAAATTGCAGATACAGGAATTGTCCCAGGAGCAGGTGTTGGAAATCAAAGAAAAGAATTAACTATTGACACTTTAGGAGTGCCTGTTATTGCGATTGGGGTACCAACTGTTGTAGAAGCGGCGACAATTGCAGCAGACAGTTTAGATTTATTTATTCAAAAGCTACAACAAGATGCACATTCTAATGATTTTTTAAACCAATTACAGGAAGAAGATAAATATCAAATGATTAAAGAAGTGTTAGTGCCAGAAGAGTATAACTTTATTGTTACTCCAAAAGAAATAGATGACTTAATAGAAAATATGTCTAGTGTAGTAGCAAGAGGAATTAATTATGCCACACAAAAATAGGACTGTTGGTGACAGACATCAATGGTCCTAGGACTAAAAATAAATATCTTAGGTAGTCCTGTTTGGGGACCAAATGTGTCTGTCCCCAATGGTACTATTTTTATCGAAAAATAAAATATAAGACAAGTAAATGAACAGGGTAGAAAAAGTAAAGCAAATATTTTACTTTTCTTCCTTGTTTTCCGTTATAAAAACTAATAAAAATAATTGGCAAAATAGTAAATAAACATAACCAAATATATAAATAGTGGTAACCATATTGTAAAATGTCTAAGCCATAATTAATAACGCAAGCAAGGATAAATGAAATAATCATAGCCACTTTATGCTCTTTAAACAAATAAAACATAAAAATAATAGCAACTCCAAAAAATCCGTAATCACAATAAAGAAGTTCAGATAATATTCCTAATATAATGGCAATAAAAATTCCAAATGCGATTTTAAAAGCAATATTGATTTTAGCATTTTTACATAATTCTAATGGAGACTTGACGATTTTATCATAAGCAATGATAGAGAGTAATCCTAATGTTAAGGTAAAGAAAATATTCAAAGCAAACCCTTCTGTGTAAATAGAGCGGAAACACATAAAAGGTATTTGAGAAATCAAAGCAAATAAGAATAATCTTAAAGCATATCTTTTCAAATTTTTAGTATGAATAAATCCTTCTGAAATTTGAAAAGCAAAAATAGGAAATGCAATCCTACCAATTAAATTCATTGTTGTAGTATAGTGAAAATAAGAAATACCAAGGTGATCAACAAACATACTAACCATTGCAATAATTTTTAAAATAAAACTGGTCATATTTTTCCTCATTCCTTTTGTGTTTTTTCATCTATTTTGTATCATAGCTTTTTAAGAAGTATTTGTCAAGAATTAAAATTGGAAGGATGGTATTGATTTTAAAACAAATTTAGAATAAAATACTATTGTTAAATTGATGAGAACAAAAACTGGTTAAAAGTATTAATAATTGGAGAGTAAACATGTATAATAAATATATTTTTATTAATCAAAATAGAAGAAAAAAACAAAAAGAATTAGAAGAAAAACAAAAATTAGAGAATTCACAAATCAATATTGATATGTTACAAGAACTTCAAAATAAGAAAGATAGCAAAAATACAAAAAAAACGATACCGAATATATCCAACAACTTGACTAACAAGGAGAACAATCAACAATCTAGTAATTCAAAAGGCAAAAAATTAATGAAATTTGTAGATAATTATGTGTTAGTAGATATTGAAACAACTGGACTTTCACCAATCAAAGATGAAATTATTGAAATAGGTGCAATTAAAGTAGAAAATAATCAGATTATTGACTCATATAACCAATTAATCAAAATTGATGGGAGTTTAAGCCCTTTTATTACAAGCTTAACAGGAATTACAAATGAAATGTTGCAAGCAGGAAAACAACCTCATATAGTGATACAAGAATTTGTTAATTTTGCAGGAGAAAATATATTAATAGGACATAATGTTAATTTTGATATTGGATTTTTAACTCACCAGAGTCAAAAATATTTAAATCATCCTATTAGTAATGATTATATTGATACGATGTATTTGGCAAGAAGGATAGTACCTAATAGCGTAAACTATAAACTAGGAACATTGGCTAATCTATTTGATATTAGTTATCAAGGAGCACATAGAGGATTAAAAGATGTGGAAATTACCTATGAGGTCTATAATCATTTGAGAAAGGCTGTTAATAGGGACAGAGTTTTTTGAGACAAGGAAGCTCTGTCCCTATTGACTTACAGAAGAATACCCCTGTATTTACAAAATACTTACCAGGGTATATAATAGCATTGGTGGTGATGAGATGAAAGAAATAGAATTAAAAGTAGAAGGTATGATGTGCGGAGGTTGTGAAAATAGAGTTCAAACTGCTCTTAAAAATATAGAAGGAGTAGCTGAAGTGGTAGCTAGCCATCAAACAAAAACAGTAAAAATTACAGCAAATGAAAATGTCTCTATAGATTCTTTAAAAGAAGCAATTGAAGACATTGGTTATGAAGTAATAGAGTAAAAGCGATTTACTTGGTAATCAAAATTAGCATATAATTTCATAATGAAAAAAGATATTATTAGATAAGAGGAGAAAAATGAAAAGAATTATTTTATCAATTGATGGAATGACTTGTTCAGCATGTTCAAACGGGCTAGAGAAATACTTAAATAAGCAAAATGGTATTTATAATGCTTCTGTAAATTTGGTAATGGCAAATGCAACTGTAGAATATGACGAGAAAATATTAACAATTCCGAAAATTGAAGAATTTGTCAAAAAGGCAGGATTTAAAAGTTTAGGAGAATTTAAAGAAATTAAAATAGAAGAGAAAAGTAAAAGAGAAAAAGGAAAATTTATCCTTTTTACTTTTCTTGCCATTCTTTTAATGTATATTTCTATGGGACATATGGTTAATTTACCATCTATACCATATTTAGATGCTCATGAAAATCCAATTAATTATATGGTGGCTTTGCTTTTGCTTACAATACTATTTTTCATTTATGGATTTGATATTCTTAAAAATGGTTATAAAAATTTAATTCACAAAACACCTAACATGGATACTTTAGTAGGAATAGGAGTGATTACCAGTTTTCTATACAGTTTATACAATATGTATTTAGTGCTAACAGGTAACCATGACCAAATTATGAACTTGTATTTTGAATCTTCTAGTATTGTCATTTATTTTGTAAAATTAGGAAGATATATAGATGGAGTAAGTAAGGATAGAACAAAAGAAGCAATACAAAAATTAGTAAAAATCACACCAAATAAAGCAGTAATTAAAGTAAATGGAGAAGAAAAAGAAGTAACATTAGACGAAATAAAAAAGGGCAATATTGTAGTTGTAAGACCGGGAGAAAAAATTGCAGTAGATGGAGAAATTATCACAGGGCAAGCTCATTTTGACGATTCTTTTATTACAGGGGAAAGTAAACCAAACAATAAAACTGTTGGTGATAAAGTTTTAGCAGGAAGTTTGAACTATGATGGGTATGTAGAATATAAAGCAGAAAGAATTGGTAAAGAGTCTACTGTTTCAGAAATTGTAAGACTAGTGATTGAAGCAAGTAATACAAAAGCTCCTATTTCTAAAGTAGCAGATAAAGTTTCAGGGATTTTTGTACCATTGGTAATAGGAATTGCCATTATAACCTTTTTTATTTATTGGTTTGTTACAAAGGACATAGAAACATCTTTAACCACTTTTGTAACCATATTAGTAGTAGCGTGTCCATGTAGTTTAGGATTAGCGACACCACTAGCAATTGTAGTGAGTGAAGGACTATGCGCGTCTAATGGTATTTTAATTAAGAAAAGCGAAATATTAGAAAATGCTCAAAAAGTAAATACAGTTGTTTTTGACAAAACAGGAACATTAACCTATGGAAAATTAAAAATAGCAAAAGTGCTAAATTATAGTGAAATGCAAGAAAAAGAACTATTACAATATGTAGGGAGTATCGAACAAAAATCCTCCCACCCAATTGGAAAAGCATTTACAGACTATTTAACCGAAAACAAAATAGAGCCTTTAGAGGTAACAGAATTTGAAAATTTACCAGGAATAGGAATAAAAGGAAAAGTAAATGGGCAGGAGTTCTTATTAGGAAATTTGAAAATTCTTCAAAAATATCAAACTGAAAATCCATATAAGGAAGATGAAAATAAATTAGCACTAGATGGAAATTCAATTGTTTATGTTGTAAAAAATCAAGAAATTATTGCTTTAATCGGAGTGAATGATATTGTAAGGAAAAATGCAAAAGAAGTGATTGAAAACTTAAACCAAAACAATATTGAAACAGTTATGCTAACAGGAGATAACACGCAAACGGCAGAAATAATAGCAAAAGAGATAGGAATTACAAAAGTAATTAGTAATGTCGTTCCAGCAGAAAAAGCAAATACAATAAAAAAACTAAAAGAAGAAAACAGAGTTGTTATGATGTGTGGAGATGGTATTAATGACAGTCCAGCACTTTCTAGTAGTGATATAGGGGTTAGTGTAAAGAGCGGAACAGATATTGCAATGGATTCATCAGATGTGATATTAACTCAAAATGATTTAAATAGTATTGTGAAATTAATTCATATTAGTAAAAAAACATTAAGAATTATCAAAGAAAATCTATTTTGGGCATTTTTCTATAATTGCTTAATGATACCAATTGCAATAGGAGTTCTAAAACCTCTTGGAATTTCAATTACGCCAATGATTGCAAGTTTAGCAATGGTGTTTAGTAGTATTACTGTTATTTTAAATACATTAAGGTTGAGAAAGGTGGATATGTAAAGATATAAAGTATATTGTGAAAACTGTGAATTTGTAGCCTTTCTTGACAGGTTATGTTAACTATGATATAATAGATATAATATAACTATTAAGTTATTTATACTTATCCTCTGGAGAGGCAACAATTTATTAGATATACATCAATCATGATTATGAGGAGGAAGAAAAAATGTTTGAAATTACGTTTGACAAGCGTTGGGAACACGAAATCATGCGCAAGGAACACCTGTCTGAGGAAGAGATTTCTGACAAGAAGAAAGACTTTGAAAAATGGGCTCTTGATATAATGAAAGCCCTGGCTACCAACAATGATTCCAAAGTCACGTTCTACCCGTATCGGACTGCGCTGGTATTTGACAAGATGTTCGATGCAGATCGCAACTCCATGAGCCCACTGGAGTACATGCTTGCTATCAAGGCAAATGCGAAACCTGACAACCATACCGTGTATGAGGTGTACGCCGGACGCCAGACATTTTACATTTTTTGTAGCGGCAACGTTTTCCGTGTAGGCAAAACTATCGAGAAAAGAAAATGGTAATTCAGACATTCTAATAAAAGAATTTACTTTTTCCTGTGTCACTTCGGTGATACAGGTTTTTCATTATGCTGTGTATGTATATGTACTTTTTTACCAAATGGAGCGAATCACATACAAGTTACGAACTTTGTTCTCTTTCTAAAAATATTATATATGAATCTTTATTAAATTTCAATGGTAGTATGGAAAAAATTTGCCTTAAGTAGTATAATTTTGTTATTAAATTATCTTGAAGTTGTAAGTGGAGGCAGTTATG
>CALXQF010000029.1 GCA_944390505.1 uncultured Clostridia bacterium
TCGTAGATTTTCTTGCACAATCGAAAATTGCTTTTGACAAGGTCAAACGTTGCAATATATAGAGTTTAAACCTTATAATAACTGAACAATTCCCATTGAAATTCCATATAAAATTAACACCATAATAGTTCCAAAACATGCACTAAATACTACTTCTGAAAGTTTATGCTCTTTTGCTGCAATTCTGCTTTCTGCTAATAATATTGCCATTACTAATGATAAAATTAAAATTACAAAATTGTCTGTTAATAACCAAATCAATGTATTAGCTGCAAAAGCAATTGTTGCATGTCCACTTGGTACAAATTTTTCATTGAATCCCTTATGTTTATTGGTTTTAGCATATGCTATTAAAGCCAAAATAGCAATAATCGTAATAATCATAATAGAAAATGCTAAATGAGATGGTGAATTGGTTACATTGTGAATAAAAGTCAATCCTATGTCTGTAATTTTGTCAAAAAATAAAAAGTAAGCTACAATAATAGCATTAATTGTTGTTATTACTACTCCTCCTGCTGCAACATCTTTGGCAATTTTTGCTTTTGGATGATAAACATCTACATATAAATCTACTACTGTTTCAATAGCTGTATTAACCATTTCAGCAAATAAAATCAAAACAATCGTAAATAGAAAACATAAAAATTCTGCTCTGTTTAAGTCGAAAAACAAACTAATAATGACAACCACTACTGCTATAATTAATTGCCTTTTAATATTACTTTGCGTAGTTGTTGCATAAATAATTCCATTAAAAGCATTTTTCCATGCATCAATAAAACTGCTATTTTTTATTTTTTGATCCTTATTTTGTTTTTGATCTTGTTCTTGTGGATCGCTGTTTTTTTGATGATTTGTTTTTGCTTTTTCATTATCATTGTTTTGATGCTGTCTTTTTTCTTTTGCAGTATTTTTTTCTTGTTTTTTTTGTTTCATAATGACCCCTTATAATTATAGCAATTATTATCTATAACATTGCAAACTTACCTTGTAATATTTAATTTTGCTAATACCCTTTCTTCTTTTTCTCTCATGATTTTCTTCTCTTCTTTTTCTATATGGTCATATCCTCTTAAATGGTAAAATCCATGTACTAACATATAAGCAAATTCTCTTTCAAAACTATGTCCATATTCTTCTGCTTGTGCTTCTACTTGTGGAATAGAAATAATAATATCTCCTAATACCTCTTGAATAATTCCCTCTTCTGTTTTTGGCTTTTTTTGCATATCTTTTGCAATTAGATAATCCAATTCTTCTCTTTCAAAAATAGGAAAAGATAATACATCTGTTGGTTTATCGATTCCACGGTATTGTTTATTATAAGCTTGTATTTCTTCTGGGTTTGTTAAAATAACACAAACATAGAATGAGGTAGGATTTATTTTTTCTACCTCAAAACAAGTTTGCATTACTTCTTCTGTTAGTGCTTCTAATTCTTCTATATCTTCCATATTTTCAACATCTGGAATATCTTCTACATCTTTCCATATGATTTCTACAACACTATTCATTACTAACTTTTTCCTTTATATTTTTTAGTGGTTTTGTGTAATTTCCTTCTGAAAAATAAGTATTTTTCAAATTTCTCATAGCACCTAACTCTACTAATTTGTTACAATAAAATTGAATAATTTTATAATATTTATTAGAGTTAGCACGTATTTTTTTTAAATCATTTTTTAAAAATAGAATTTGTTTTTCTTTAGCGTATTCTATATAATTATTGTCTTTATTTTCTTTAATTTTTTGATACTTTTTCCAGAATTGCTTGTATTCATCTCTTGCAGATGGCTTATCCCAATAGATTTTAGTTGCTAATAATTTCACATGATATTCTTCCATTAAGTTGATAAGTAGAGAGTAGGCTTTTTCTTGCTTTCTTGCTACTTTGGTATCTACAATTAAGCTTCTAGCATCATCTAGTAACTTTTCGTAACATTGTTCTGCTACAATTAGTGGTAAACTATGAGTAAATAATTTTCTACTTAATCCTAGCAAAATCATATTTTTCTCTATATTATCATTTTGATCTAGCTTTCCTACTGTAAACCTTTCAAAATTTTGATATTCACCTACGATTTCTTTATATGTTTTATTATCTGGATTTTGTTCCATTTTTAAAGGTAAAATATTTTCAATATATTCTTCTAAAGTAGTAAAGATTTTGTGATAAATTTCATCCTTTGCACCAGGTGTTAAATTATCTGCTAACTTAATGGAATAATGTTTTAATAAACCTTTATATAGTCCTTCCATTTGTGATGCATATAACTTTTTATATCTTTCGATTACTGTTGTTTTAGCAGAACTTATCACATTTTCATAATCTAAGTTCAATAAATACATTTGCTTTTTATACTTATATTCTAAATATTCTGTTTCTTTTAAATGTACAATCATATAGTACTTTGTTAATGCATTTTTTTCAAAATCATTTGCCGTATCGTTTTTTACTTTTTTATAAATAGAATCCATAATATATTTGTCTATTGATTCTAAATAAAGTGCATAAATATCTTCAAACTTTTTCTCAATAGCCTCTTTTTTGGATTGGTCTTCCATATTTTCACTTTCTATGTAGGCTTCATAATTTTTCAGTGCATTATTTCTTTTCATAGAAATTAACATTCCATTAATTCCAATTCTGGTAGGAATTAATAATTTTGTAATGGTATTTGTAATCCTTGAGAAAAAGGTTTTTTCTTGGTATACTCTTAAACTTCTTTCTTCCATGGCTATTCTTCCTTTCAAAATACTATTTTTTCTTTTGTCGCAATGTTTTCCAATACCTCATAAACAACTTCTACTTCAACTTTATCTTCTGTTTGATTGGTGTAGATTTTTTCATCTACTACATTGTCTAAATTTTCTATTTGCTCTTCTAATTTTTTCTTTGCCTCTTCTATCCCTAGGTTTTTAGCTTCTTCTACAGTATAAATAATTTCTTGATTTTGATACTCTTGATAAGTTGTTTGATGAATTTCAATTGGTAAATAAAAATTAGAAAATAATTTTAATTGATTCGTCGTTTCTATTGTATCATAATTTTCAAATTTTGAAACCCTTTTTGATAAATTTATTTCAAAATTATTTATCTTTACGGAATATTTATTTTGCTCCTCCCCTGTTAACTCTTTTTTCACTTGTTTTAAAGGTATTGTTTCTTTTTCAGAATACCAAACTTTTGCCTGTACTTCGCCATTTGCATGCACATATCTTGTTCCTGTATACTTTCCTTCTAACCATCCTCCTACTAGAACACTTCCTTTTGTGACAATGTCTCCTTCTTTTACTACGGGTGTACCATTTTGTGCTGTTACTTTTACAATCATACCGTCTTTTGTTGCAATTAGATTACAATATTCTTCTTCTGGTATGATATCAGGTTTTTCATCTGCTTCCACAACTTGCACAATTGCATTTGTTCCTTGAATTTCAATTCCTATCCATGCAATATCATCACGCTTTAATCTCACATTATCAATAATTTCTTTGGTGTTTAATCCAATTTTAGATTTTCCTATTTTAAAATCATTCTCTTCTAGTGTTTGTAATATATCTTCTGTTGTTATTTTTTCATTTCCTGTAATTTCTATCTTCCAAATAAAGTTGGATAAACTAAGAATAGCTACTATAATTACTAGAAAAAAAAGAAAGAAGATTTTTCTTTTTTGATAACGATGTAATAAAAAGGGAAATCCTTTTCTTTTTTCAATTTTTATTCTGCACTTTGTTTTTTTAGCGATATGTTTCAAGTTTTTAAAATCTTGGATACTAATATTGGCTCTTACCATAGTGGCACTTTTTCTTTTTAAATTCCATAAGAACAACTGAGATTGATTGCATGAATTAATAAATCTCTCTATAAAATATCCCTCAATTTGAATCGTTACATATCCGCTCATACAGCTTGATAATATCTTGAAGTGCAATTGTCTTTTCCTCCTTTATTCTTCATCTGTTATTGTTTCAAAATCTACACTTTCTATTTTTCCTAAGATTAATAGATCTTCTGTTGTCATTTCTTTTAAATTTAGAGAATAACCATTGATATTTAAAATACCATAATAGGTACTAATTCGAATATAGAACTCTTGGTATTCTAAAATTGCCTTATAATTTTCAATGAGCATTTTTTCAAAACCGATAATGGTAATCTTGGGTAAATTGCTAGCAATTTCTTGTGGCATTTCTAGTAATCGATTTACTTTATTTTCTATTCGTTTCTTTTTATTTCTTTTTTCAGGGTTCTTCATGCTTTCTCTTCCTTTCCTTATCTTTGAAATTCGTCTAAACTTTTGAATTCATATCCCATGTTTTTAATTTCTTTAATACAACTATCTAAAATATTGCTATTATCTTTTGAAGTAGCATGTAATAAAATGACTGCCCCTGGGTGTATATTATCTAAAATTTTTTGTTTGCCATATTCTTCTCTTCCTTGTTTATTTTCATCCCAGTCATCATAGGCAAAAGACCACATGACTGTTTTGTAACCTAATGTATTGGTATAAGCAACTGTTCTTTCACTATACTCTCCTTTTGGAGGTCTTATATATTTCATTTCATATCCAAATTTTTCATAGACGGCTGTATGTAAATTCATCACTTCGCTTCTGATTTCTTCATCACTCAAATCTGGCATAGATTTATGATTGACAGTATGATTTCCTACAATATGCCCACCATCTATCATTTGCTTTACTAAATCTGGTTGTGTGTTTAGGTAATGTGCAGTAATAAAAAATGCGGCTGGAACCTCGTTTTCTTTTAAAACAGCTAATATTTTTTCTGTATATCCTGCTTCATATCCTTCATCAAAAGTCAAATAGACATATTTACCTTCTGCATTTCCCATACAAATTCCATCATATTGATCCATGATTTTTTTGTTATAGGTTCCTAGATCTGGTTGCTGATGGTTATCTTCTCTCTTAATTCCCCATCCTACTTTTTTGTTACCAATAGTGCTTGCACCGGTCATTGCTGTTTCCTCATTACCCTGAAAATAAATGATGAGAGTTAAAAATAGAAAAGCAATTATAACAAGAAAAATGGTAATTGCTTTATGATATTTCTTTTTCATAATACCTCCTCTTATAATGATCATATCGTCCATTACCTGTCATTTATTAAATAAAGTTGATATTAAATCCTCTATTTTTCCTTTGTTTCATTGTATGAACGGAATTTTAAATTATTCCTATGAATGATAGTTCACTAAAATCTTTATCAATTTCATTTACAAAAATCTTTAATTTATATATAATCTTTTTGTAAATTATTTTTTTGGGGGATGAAAATGAAATATTTAAAATATTTTTTTAGAAAAGTAATAAAAGTAGTAAAAGGCATTATAAGAAAAGCACTTCCATTTCTCATGTTTATCATACTTGCTTTTTTATATTTAGCAGCAGAAGGCTATACTTGGGAGGACTTTGGTCTTGATGGATTTAGCTTAAATCCCAATGATTACTGTAATTTAACAGATATTGAATATACGGCAGTATTACATGATGACCCAAATGGGAATGCTTATGTTGAAATTACAGAATATCTAACATTTGATGTACATGCAGGTTCAAAATCTAATACCTATAAAGAATTATGGAGAGAACTTCCTGAAGACTATGTTGATGGTTTAAAGGTAACCTATGATGTTGAATCAGTTACACAGATTTTAGATAATGGTCAAGAAATACCTTATTTAGAAACTTCTAAAATGTATTGGGAGGATTCTGACTATACACCAAGTTCCACTATGCGTTGGCATCATAGTGATGGTTCAGGAACATATCCAGATAATGACGAATCTTTGCTAATCTATATTCCGTGGACATATAGAGAAAAAATGACTTTTAAAATTGTATATACTATGAATAATGCAGCATTAAAATATAACGATTGTTCTGAATTGTATTTAGCTATGTATTCTGGAAATACAATTACAAAATTAAATTCCTATAAAGCTCAGATTCTTATACCAAATGAAATAATGCCATCTACTTATTATGCATATACATTTGGAACATCTAATAGTCGATTACCATATACAGAATCAGATGTTATTAATCCTGGATATCATACATTTTCTATTGATTTAGACAAATCTGATTTAAAATTTAATTATCATAATCGTTATATAGAGTTTTGTTTACTTGCATATGGCAATGATAGACATATTTTTACAAAATACGCACCTGATAATAGGTATTCAGATGAAAATGTTTTAGATGAATGTATTGCAGAAAATGAATATTATGAAACACAAAATAGGAAATTTAATACATATAAAACAATATTATTAGTGGCATCTATAATCGGCTTTATTTTAATCATCAATAATACCATAAAGAAATATAAGAAAACAAAAGAAAAATATAACTTGTATGAACCAGAAATAAATTATGAGTATTTTAGAGAAATACCAAGTGACTTGGATCCTATTTTTGCATCAGAGTTAGTTTTTATGAAAGATCCCTTTGATGAAAATAAGGAAAAGCAAGAAGAATATGCAGCTATATTACTTAGCTTAATTAGAAAAAAATATGTTAAAATTACGAAATTAAATAATAATATGGACTGGGATAAGTTTAATACACTCATTTCTTTAGAGCCTATACGCACAAACTATTCAGCTCCAGTTTTTACTGATTCTCCAGATTATTCGCCTGAACCTATTTATACAGTAATAAACGAAAATAGTGGAGATACTTTAGAACCACTTACTACTTCTGAAAGACTTTATTTAGAATTATTAGAAAGACATGCTAGGGTTTATAACAATTCAATTACACTAAATCAATTGCAAAAATGTATTAGTAATGATTATGTATATACAAATGCATTTGTAAAAGGTATAGAAAAGAAACCTATTTTGGAAAGTGGGGTAATGCAAGGATATTTTCAAAGTGCAGATTATGATGCCCCTAAAAAAGAACTTAATGCAATTGCTAAATCAAGTCTAACATTGGGATTAATTTTATTATTGATTGTAAATCCTATTTCTTATTTTACACCTATGGCATTAAGTTTTGGAGCATATACTATTTTGGGTATTGCTTGTTTGTGGAGATATTTTTATCTCACTTCAAAAGCAAGTAATTTACTTTTATTTACACAATATGGAGCTAATGAGCAAGCAAAATGGTATGGCCTATATAATTTCTTAAACAGCGACACTTTAATGAACGAAAAGGAAGTTTACGAATTGCCTTTGTGGGAAAAATATTTGATTTATGCAACTGCATTTGGTATCTCTGAAAAAGTAATAAAAGCTATAAAAATACATGCAGTACAATTAAATATTGATAGTAGTCTAATATTAAATCATCATTTCTATATTCACTCAAGAAATTTCCATAGCACTTCTAGAGCCTTTGGTCATTCTATTCACACATCTTCAAGAGGCGGTGGATTTAGCGGACATGGTTATGGTGGTGGTGGCCGCGGAGGCGGCGGCGGTGGCGGAGGCCATTAATTGCATAAAAGCTATAACTATACTAAAAAGAAAGAGTATTAAAAAATGCTCTTTCTTTTTATCTCTATTATGTTTGAAGTTTTTAATTTGTTATTCTCATATATTTTTTCATTTTTAATCTTTAAAATTTCTTTTGATATGTTTCATTAATTATTCTAATATATCTTTTAATTGTAAAGAATCTAATTGGATATCCAAGCTATTTTCAATCTTTTTTCTATGAATTGTTTTGTAAATTGTTTTTGATATGTATTTTTCGGCGAACTTAATGATTTCTTTATATTCCTTAATATCATCAGGAAAATAGATTCCACCTTTATCTTTATTTTTTATCATCCAACAGGTAGCTGCTAATGCTGACATTGCCACAGGTGTTATTGTTGGTGTTTGCCAAAAAGATGATTTTTTATCTTGATACAAAAAATTCTTTTTTATTCTATTCCCTACCCATACTGGATGAAATTTACTTCCTAATAGTAACACACCTACATATTCTGTACCTTTTTTGATATTTTCTTTATAAACAATTTCCTCTTTTTTAGGATATTGAAATCCTCTTATGATTGAAATATTATCATCTTGTGGTTTATTGATATCTGGATGCAAATAATCATTTACTCTAGCTTTTTCTAAGTATTTTACTGCAAAATCACAAGGAGAGTATAAAAATATAACTGTTGGTCTATATACAACCTCTTCTCCGTTTTTTACCTCAAGAGATTTTGCAATCGTAATTGTTTCTTCATGTGGTACTAAAAATCCTTCAAATTTGCCTTTTGGATAATATGTTTTTCCTACTTTGTCTATTGCTATATCTTTGAATTCTAAAAAGCCATTTTTGAAATCTAGTTTTTTCCATTTTTTTTCATCATCTAATTTCTCGGCTGTTCCAATATTAGCAGTTGCTTCACTTAACATTTCAAAGAAAAATGAATCAATTGACCATGTACTATATAGCTTGTCTTGATCAAATTTATCTTTTATTTCTTGATTATCGTTGTCATTGACATGAATTTCTTTTAGGTCAAGTGCTTTGGCAAGTTCGTTAAATTTATTTCCTTTTAAAAGTACCTTATATTCTTTATTATTTTTAAATTGCTGTTTTACAATATATTCAAGCCCTGCTTTTACAAAATGGGAAACCAATCCAGGATTATTGCCATGTTGTAGCACAATAGGATATTTGTTTACATTGTTTTCTTGCTTTAATTGATTTCGTAGTTCATTTTTTTTCAAGTTTTCGTCAAAAATATTATACCAATTATCGCTCCAATCTGTTTCTCCTGTATTTAAATACATGATATTTTTTTTAGCACACCATTCTATAAAATCTTTTGTGCCAACGCTATCAGCAAAATCAAGTAATAAATCCCCTTCCTCTAGATATTGAGAAAATATTTTTTTAAAATTTTCTCTATTAATATCAGCTACAATGAAGTTGCCCATGTTACCACCAAGTTCAAGGAAAAATGTATATTCCAGTTTTTCTCTAGATATTACGAAATATTGATTTTTATCAAATTTTATCTCTTTGGAAACTTTCTCAAAAAAACTTTTTCCTACTGCACCAAAACCAAATTGTACTATTTTATTTTTAAATTCTACCATTATTTTATATTTCTTCTTTCTCTAATCGTTCTTTCATTGTTTTTGTTAATTTGATTTTTTTTGGAAAAGTATATCCATCTGTTATATAAATGTCAATTCCTTTTTCTTGAAATTTTAAAAGGATTTTTTTTAAGTCTTTTTGAATAGTACCTCCTACCACTATTATTTTTGTGATACCGTTTTGTTTAAAATATTCAGGTGATGGAATATCTTGTTTGTATAAATCCCAACTATTATCAAAAACCGATTCTTTTGCTCTATATCGATTGGTTCTATAACTATCTAGTAAAAATGCAGGGTTTGCATCATTTTCAAGTTTTATATTTTTTAGTTTTTCGCTTCCATTTATCAAACAACTTTCAATGAAATAGGTATTTGTAGTAGCTTGTGAGCCTAGTTGTTCATCAGTTCCATTAAAGATTGGAATTGGTCTATAACCTATATAGGCTAAACCTATGCTAAGTTCTATACTTTCTTTGCCAGGTAAATCAATAAATATAGCAGTATCTTTTTGATAGCTTTTTAAAAACATTGCTTTTCTATCTACCCAGTCTACAATAGCTTTTCTGTTATATGTATCAATTGCAACAAATGGAACTGGCCTTACCCAATCTATCCATTTTGCGCCATTTGGTGCATATATTTTATATATTTCTTTTCCTCTCATTTTTGTTATCCTCTATTTTTCAATTAATACTGGTACATCTTCTGCATAGGAATCAATTCTTGGATATAGGCTCATTCTTGCATAATATCCTGCATGTTGTCCTTCTATGGTGTACGAGCCAAGACAAATATGGTATTCTTTCCCATCTTCACTTTTTAATGGTTTGCTTTGGAATTTTTTTTGTGCTAAATATTGTTTTGGATGTTTTTTTACATCTTGTAAGATTTTTTCATATTCGTCATCTTTACATGCTTCTTTAATTGAAATTTTTTCTCCTACTCTACCATAAACTGGTTTATAAATAAATCCTTTTTTGGAGCCTACATCTTTTACTTCTATTGTTTCTGGTAGTAATTTTTCCCACGTTTTCATGCTAATACCTGCTTTTTCTAAGTCTTTCCATACAAATGGAAATCTTTTGCTTTGTGCATATATACTAATAGGATGATTACAAGATATCGTTGTTGTGTTAAAATATCCATCCCATCTTCGTGGTTTCATTTGGATAAGCCATTCTAATGGTGTAAATCTAAAAATGAGATCAACACTCACTTGATTGTTATCTAAAATACAATAAGCTTTTTTCTCTTGAAATCTAATATGATCTGCTGCTCCATAAATAATTTTATACCCTTCTTTTTCAAGCCTATCTCCTAAATATTGCATCACTTGTCTATCATCACTAAAACAAGTGCAATGTACCATCATAATAGTGCCTTTTTTGTTTAATTTATTGTTGATGGTTTTTATCATTTTTTCTCCAAATGAATGATATTCTAATTGAGGAATACCAATTGTTTTACGTGCTATATCTTGCAGAAGTGAACTTTCTGCAAATCCCCCTGGGCAATCACTGTTTACTTCTGTTACAACCCAATTATTATCTATGCTTGGATGAAAATCATATCTCATCAGTCTAATATTTTGATTTTTGTCATAGTTTTGCATATTTGGTATTTGTTCTAAAATCTTTTTAGGGAGTGCTAACTTTTTTGCAATTTTAACATTTTTGTTTAAATATTCTTCTGCTAATCTAGTTTCTTTATCAAGTTCTTTAGTTAGTTTGATGATTTCTTCATTTTCTTTTCTAGTTAATAGTAATATGTGTTTTGATAAAGTGGCATTATCACAAAACTGTGGATCCCATTTATAGCAATCAAACATGGCTTGAATTTTGTATTCATCATATTTATCTTCAGGAATTTTGATTAATCTCATAACTGCTCTCTTTTCTGCAAAATAATATATGATTAGTATAGCATAGTCTTTCTAAAATTACTATATTTTTGTATCATACTCCATAATTTCCTTGTTTTTCATTTGATTAATCACATTTTCCTTTTGGATTTCTCTTATTTTTTTCATAAATGGTAAATAATAGCTGTCATCATTATCCACATAATCATCTGGTGTAAGCCCATAATGATTGATAAAAATCATATCTTTGTTTTGAAAACTTTTATCAATTGCATCTGCAATTTCCTCACTAAATAACAAATGAATATAATACATTGCTTTTTCATGCTCTTTTACTTGTTCCATAGCTTGAACATAGTAATATACTGCTTTTACCATTATTTTTTCAATTGGATTTGGCATGATGAGTTCAGCTGTTTGATTTAGATTTTCTAAAATTTCTGCTGCTTTTCCATATTGTTCATCTATGATATAGCAAATTGCTAAAAAGTATTTTCCTCCCATTCCTATTGATTCACATGGTAATATACTTTCATCTTTTACATTAATATAAATAGATAATCTTTCATTTCCTATCTGATTTACAATAGTTTCCATTACACGAATGATTTCTTTAATATTTTTTGTGTTAATTTTGGATATATCCTTTAGTAGGGTTTGCATTGTTACAAACAAGTCAAAATAAGTTGCTGTTGGATCAATACTAAGCTCACTCATACTAGGAATTGCAATGCTAAATGCAGGAAATCCTAATATAGATACATCTCTTATTAAAATATCTTTTCCCTCTGCCAGTATAGAGTCTACCAGTTTTTTCAAAATAGTTTGGTTATCCATCATTGATACATCTGACATTTCTGTAAATTGATAATCTGGATGTTCTGAAATAATTTGGTAAGGAATAGCTGCTAAATCACTAAAAATAAATTTGGTATGATTTTTTCCTATCTCTTTGCTTTCTCTAAAGTTAAAGATGCAGGTTTTGGCATATTGATAGATATCTCTTCCTTGTGCTGCTTCTGTAAAGCACCTTTCCATTGCAATACCATAATCAGGATGTGCTCCCATTTTAAATCCAAACCTTCCAGTATTTTTTTCTATAATATATAATCCTGCTACTGGGTATTTTCCTCCGAAAGAACAATCTACTAGCTTAAAGTAATATTGCTCATTTTCTTTTAATTTTTCTGCCATAGCTTTTACTTTCGGAAATTTGCTAATATATTCCATTGGTATTTCTGGAAGA
>CALXQF010000030.1 GCA_944390505.1 uncultured Clostridia bacterium
GATATATGTATCATAACACAATACGACACAATACGCAAGAGAAAAATGAAAAAATTGACAAAAAAATTAAGCATTTTAAATGCTTACATTGATTTTTCTATTTCAAAAGTGTCAAACTTCCGTGTAACATACTTGTAACATTTTCGTAAAGTCTTTGTAATCTTTATGTGGTATACTCATTATAAATAGATAATTGGGGGATTATATAATTTTATGAAAAAAATAAAAACGTTATTGATATTTTTATTATTCATATTATTTATCATATTTTTAGTATCATGCTTTATTTCTCCTTCCTCTTCATCTAATACCACTGTTACCATTAGTGGACACATAAAGGACAATAATGGCAACTTTCAAGAAGGAGTGAAAGCAACAATAATTCCTGTAAATGGCACAAATCAATATACAGCCACTACAGATGCTAATGGTTTTTATTCTGTGGAAGTGCCTTCTGGTAATTATGTTATTCAATATGATTATAAAGCTCAAAGTATATTATTGAAAAATAGTTCTTCCTATGATGGAAATTTAGAAATTGCTATTATTTATGAAAATGGATTTGATATTTCTCCACTAAAAAATGAAATAAATGGATTAGTAAATAGCGGAAACACTTTAAGAATAATAGAAAGTCCTTATAGTAATAATACAGAATTAAAAACTATGGTTAACCTTTTAAAACAAGATTCACAAGAAGAGCATGCATTTCATAAAATAGGAAAGCAAAATTGGAAAAGCATTGCTGTGATATTATCAGATCAACAAGCTAATGTTGTTCAATCTATTAATGAAATAGATTTTGGTTCTGATTATAGGTTCATTCCTCTTTCTAATTCTGTTTCATTATCAACTATAATAGAGGAAATAAATAAAGAGCTTAGTTTATCCTCTTCCAATGGTGAAGAAATATTAGATGAAAATTATAACTCTACTACTATTTCTCAAACTAAGCAGGTTTCTTTAGAAAAAAATTCTGTTATTGATGTTATTTTAGAAGCACTTACTACAGGAAATTTGCCTGTAGATGACAAATATCCTGATTACATTTCAGGTGAACTATTTATTATATGAAGACGGAAGTAAGATTACAGACAAAATTGAAATAACTCTTGAAAACTTAGATGATCCTTCTCTTGGTCAAAAAATAACAAGATCAGTTAATGTTCATTATCAATTTGCTCGCCCTATAGTACAAGGAAATTACCAAATCACTTTTCAATTTGCTACACGTGATGTTAATGGACAATATTATGAAGTAGTATCTGATTATGTTTTGGTTGATAATGCTACTAGTCCACAGCAAAATACAATAAACCCTTCCTCTACCAATATTGAAACAATAAAAGATAAATTTACTAATATTACTTATGTGGAGGAAAATATTCTTGATAATAATCCAGAGGAAACAGCTTTAATTGGAAAGACAGAGCCATTTACTGTAACCTATGAAACTGAAGATACAAATAATAAAGTAGATGATCCAGATGAACAAGAGGAAATAGAGAAAAAATATGCTGGTGCTCGATTAAAAGAAAGAGAAAAATTTAGTTTAAGCGTACAAAATATAATAACAAAATATCAACTATTTTTAAATGATGGTCAACTTTTATATGATTGGGATAAAAATGCTAACAAAGAAGATTCAGGAATTGACCTTGGATTATTCGTGCTAACAGTAGATGACGAAATTAGGCATGGCGCTGTTTTATATGCAGAATATAAAATTACAGTTTCAAATTCCAGCGATATTGATTGTGACTCCTATACTATTTTAAATCATTGTAATTTTATGTATGATGCAAATCAAACTTTATTATCACAAGATAAACCAAACAATGATTATGGTTGGCAAGCAATTAATGCTACTGATGTTGAACAATTAATTGGTAAAAGTAACAGTAAAAAATTTCCTACTTATTTAAAATTAGAAGATAAAAGTGGACTTCCTGCAAGAAAGCAAAAAGAATTTTATTTAACGGTATCAATGACTTTATCAGACCCACCACAATTTGTAGATGTTGCTGAAATTGTGCAATATGAAAATAAAGAAGGTAGAAGAAATTATGAGTCTGATCCTAATACCTATGAAATTTCCAATAATATTGTACGAGCTGGAAATTATATAAATGGTGCCCAAGAAACTGACACAGGGATTTCAGAAGTCATTACAGTTCTTCCTCCATTTGGAAGTGAAAACAATGCTAAAACAAATTTATTCTTAATTAGTGGTTGTTTTATTGTTGCTTTATTCGTTATTCTTGTTTATGTAAAAGGAAATCATAAACCTACTAAAAAACATGGAAAAAGATATTTTTCTTAAATTTTTTAATTTATAATATGCTCTTTATATAAAAATAAGTTGTTAACATTCCATTAACAACTTATTTTTATATGCTTATATCAACTAAAGCAATACCTAATTTTAATTTATAACTTTATTGCACTTCTCTTAGTTTTACTACTAATCTTTGCTTTCCATGGTTAGTACAAGTAATTAATGTTAGTTCTCTTATTCCGTTTTCTCTTTGTCTTTTTTGACTAGTACAACTTGTATCTGTTGGTTCTACTACCTCTTTGTCATATACCTGGTATTGTATTGTTCTTCCTGATAAATCCGTTAATTCTGCAACATCACCATTTTGCAATTTATGCAAATTACCAAACATTTTTCCGCTTTCATAATAATGCCCTACGATGCAGTAATTTCCTATTTCATTTGGATTTGGTCCCCAATATTTATTAAGGGAAACAAATAATAAGTCTGGTGATGTATTAGAAAGTACCACATATTCTAAATCAATGCTAGGTATTGTTAAAATAGCTTCTGCTCTATATTCCACTCCATCAGTTGACATATAAGTAGCTGTATCTATATTTGAATTTTGCGTCATTTCATCTTCGTGCTCTTTTTCTTGTTCTTCATTTAAAATTACAACAATTACATCATCTTCTGTTTTTTTCACTGTATCATCTAGCTGGTATTTAATCTGTGCTAATATTTCTTTTGATACTTGTTCACTTTTATTTCTGTCATATTCTGCATAGATGTAATAAGAGAAAAGAAGGCAAATTAAAAAGATAGACAAAAACAACTCAATTTTATAAATGAGTTTTTTTCTCTTTATTTCCGGTGTTACATATACTTTTTCAGTTATTAATATTTGATTCACCTAAAACTTCTCTTCCTTTCTTTTATTTTGTTACACTAATACATTTTTATTATATCATTTTTTGATTTTATTTGGAAGAGAATTTGATAAAAAAGTACAAAAATATAGTGAAACTCTTTGTACTGCATTATAAGGTACAATGAGTCACTATATTTTGTATATTAATATAGTTCAATTATTCTTCTAGCCCAAAACTTACTCCTAAAGCATTATTAATTTGAGACATAATCTTTTCATCATCTATATGACCTATTTTTTCTTTTAACCTACTTTTGTCTATGGTTCGAATTTGTTCTGTTAATATAACCGATTCAGCCTTTAAACCGCTCATTTCCGGTTCTATTTCTATATGCGTTGGTAATTTTGTTTTTCCCATTTGAGAAGTAATTGCTGCTGCTATCACAGTAGGACTATGCTTATTTCCTACATCGTTTTGAATAATCAAAACTGGTCTAATTCCTCCTTGTTCAGAACCAATGACTGGACTTAAATCTGCATAAAACATATCTCCTCTTTTTACTACCATTTTATCCACTCCTAATTTAGTATATTTTGATATATTTTAAAGAATTAGCGTAAGATAAAAGTAGTTGAAAATGAATTTAATATTGCATCGTTGGTACATCTAATTGAAAAGCTAATATTTCATCTTTTTTCAAACTATTGATTTTTATCTCATTATATAATATGTAAACTAAATTTTTTTGGTTCTTATCTTGTACTAAAAGTTGTTCTATTTTATTTTCTTCTTTATTTATCACCAATTTTTTGTATTGGACTGACTGATTGCTTGTTTGCGACTCCAATTCCATTATTATTTTGTTTTCTTCTAGCAATCTGGTTTTTCCATTATTCTTTGCTTCTCTATACTCTTCTATAAAAGAATGTAACCACAAACTATTATTACTTAAATACGGATAGTCCTGATAAATAGTAGTTAAGTTCAATTTTGTATTACGTATTGTTAAATCTTTCCCATCATAAATTGTTTCTAGTCCTTGCAGATTACTTGGTTCTTGTACTATCTGTTTTTCGATATTAGGGCTACTATAACTTTGTTTCATTTTATATTGGTTTTCATTTTTATTACTTGTAACTGTTACTTCAATTTCTGCTTCATAAGAGCTAATATTTAAAATATATTCTTCAATTTCTTGAATTGTTTTGTTATTTAAAGTATTCCCCATATTCCAATTTTTATTAGTATTTTTTTGAAAAAAATAAATCATTACTATTATTATAATACCAATTAAAAAAGAAAGTAATATAGCTCCTTTTTTCATCCACTTTAAGTTTTTCACTTTTTTTACATTTTTCATATTTCCAAACCTCTTTCTATTAAATGTATATGCACAGTAGCGAAGAAAGTATTCAGAAATACGGTGTTTCTTTTTCTTGGAAAAATTCCTTCTTAACAATGTACTTTATTTTTGAAAATATGTAATAATGCAATCTTCTAGTTCTTTTTTTGTCTCTATTTGATTGATTTTTTGTCTTATGCTTGATGCATTTGGTAAATTCTTTAGATAATAAGCCATATGTTTTCTCATTTCCTTGATTCCTGTGTTTTCTCCTAAGAATTCAACCTGTAACATAATATGTTTTAAGATAATCTGCAATTTTTCTTCTTTGGTTACTTCTGTTACTAAGTCCCCATTTAAATATTGCCTTATTTCTCTAAAAATCCATGGGTTTCCAATTGTACCCCTTCCTACCATAATTCCATCCACATTTGTTTGTTCAAAGATTCTTTTTGCATCTTCTTTTGTTTTGATATCTCCATTTCCTATCACAGGAATAGAAACCGCTTGTTTTACTTGTTTGATTATTTCCCAATCTGCTGTTCCTGTGTAAAATTCATCTCTAGTTCTTCCATGAATTGTCACAGCTTTTGCTCCTTTTTCTTCCGCAATTTTTGCGAGTTCTATTGCTAAAATGTGAGTATTATCCCATCCTTTTCTCATTTTTACAGTAACTGGCACAGTAGCTGCATTAACTACGCTTTCTATTATCTTACCTGCCAACTCTAAGTTTAGCATTAATTTGGATCCATCTCCGTTTTTTACTACTTTAGGTGCTGGGCATCCCATATTAATATCAATGATATCTGCTATTTTACTTACTTCTTTCGCTGCGAAACTCATTGCCTCTATATTATTTCCAAAAATCTGTACTGCCACTGGTCTATTTTCATTTTCCATGTTTAACAATTGCTTTGTTTTTTCATCATGATAAAAAAGCCCCTTGCTACTTACCATTTCTGTGTATACTAAGCCAGGCTCATATTGTTCACAAATGATACGAAATGGCAGGTTTGTAATTCCTGCCATTGGAGCTAATAGAATATTATTTTTTAAAGTTACATTTCCAATTTTTAATTCATGTAAATACATCTCTTATTTCCCTTTTTACATTTTGCAATTAACATTTCTTTAATTAAACTTTTTGTTTTAATATTAGCTTTCCTATTAATTAATTTTATCTTTGTCAACTTTATATAAAATTTTACTTCTTATTGTTTATGAAATTACTTTTAATTACTCAATAAACAATGCTTTTTGTCTTCTTCCACTAATGTTCAATAAAATAGCAATTAATATTAAGTTGGTGAGCAAAGAACTCCCTCCATAACTAACAAATGGAAGAGGGATTCCTGTAATAGGAAGTAATCCCATTGTCATACCTATATTTTCTACCATATGGAAGAAAAAAATGCCTGCAATCCCAGCTGCAATATAAGAACCCAAATCATTTTTAGCTGTTTTAGCAACATGAATTGCTTTTGTAATCAGAACTACATATAAAATAATAACAAGTCCTGCCACAATAAATCCCATTTCTTCTCCTATTACAGCAAAAATAAAGTCTGTTGTTTTTGGGTATAAATAACCAAGCTGTGTTTGATTTCCTTTTAATAATCCCATACCAAACAACTGCCCTGCCCCTATTGCTAATTTAGATTGTATAATATTATAACCTGCTCCTCTCGGGTCCAAGTCTGGGTTTAAGTACACATCAATTCTTGCTTTAGCATGTTCTGGTAATATAAAAAAGTAAGCAACTGGAACTAAAATTACAACTAGCAAAATAGAAACAATAATATATCTTTTTTGAATTCCAGCCACAAATAACATAAAAATAAGCGCAAATATAAAAGCCAAAGCAGTTCCATAATCAGGTTGTTTAATAATTAATAAGACTGGTACTAAAGCAGTTAAGACTATTAAACCTAGTTTTAAAATTCGATTCATTTCATCTTTGCCTTTTCGTTGAATTTTTACAATTACATCTGCTAAAAATAAAACAATGGCAATTTTAGCAAATTCAGCTGGTTGCATAGAAAATGGACCTATATTAAACCAACTAGTTGCTCCATTAATTGGTTCTGTAAAAAGGACAGCTATTAATAAAATTAAACTTACGCCATAAAGCAACGGGGAAATTTTCACTAGAAATTCATAATCTATTAGAATCACAACAACCATAATTGGTATGCTGATTCCTAACCACATTACCTGTTTTTTTAATTCTTCATAATCTGAATTTTGAGTGGCAGAAAATAGTGCTACAAGTCCTATTGCTAATAATAAAATTGTACACACTAAAATTCCCCACTCAATATTACGTAATATCTTTTTTTTCATTCCAAAACCTCGTTTTTATGAATTTGCAGATATTTCTTTCTTTTCTTTTGGTGCTTCATCTGATTGTTTTGGTTTCTCAATTTCTTGATGATTTTCGTCTTTTGAGTTTGTTTCTTGTGGTGATTGATTAGATTGTTCTTTTTCACTTATCGTATTTTCTTTGTGTACTTCTTTGTTTTCTGCTTGTTTTTCTTCCTGTTTTTCTTGCACTTGCTGCTTTCCTTCCTGCTCTTGTTGAGATTCCTGTTGTATCTCATTGTCTTGCATATTTGTTTGATGTTCTTCTTGTGATTTATTTTCTATTTTCTCTTCTTTTATTGTTTCTTGCTTTTCTTGATTATATTCACCATTTTTACTTTCTTTTTGTTCTTGAGGCACATTCATCTTTCTAGCATCATTCTTGATTGTAATAATCGGAATATTCGCATATAAAGCCGGTGCACCTACAGTTCCATCTTCATTGGTCTTATTGGTTAATTTTACATCAATTGCTTTTTCATCAATATCAATATATTTTTTAATAACCTCTATAATTTCTTTTCTCATTAGCTCTAAAAAGTCTGCAGATACATTAGCTCTATCTTGCATTAATACCAAGTGTAATCTTTCTTTTGCTGTATTAGAACTATCTTTTTTTTCTTTCTTACTAAGTTTCTTAAAGAAATTTACTATGCCTTGAAACATATTTTACCTCCATAGTTGTTTATTTTCTTTTGAACAAATGCTTTATTTTAGTAAAAAATCCTTTATTTTCTCCTGGAATTGTAACATCTATATTTTCTCCTAAAATTCTTCTAGCAATCTCCATATATGCTTTTCCTGATGGAGCTCTATGATTTGTTACTACTGGTTCTCCTTTATTAGTTTGGGTAATAATAAACTCATCATCTGGTACTACACCAATTAAGTCAATAGACAATAAATCAACAATATCGTCCACATCCATCATTTCACCTTTTTTGACCATATTAGGTCTTAAACGGTTAATAACTAGTTCTGGATTTTTAATTTCTGATGCTTCTAATAATCCTATAATTCTGTCTGCATCACGAATAGCAGAAATTTCTGCAGTTGTTACTACAATAGCACGGTTAGCACCAGCAATTGCATTTTTAAATCCTTGTTCGATTCCTGCTGGACAATCAATTAAAATATAATCAAATTCTTCTTTCAATTTTGCTGTTAATTCTTTCATTTGTTCTTCATTTACTGCACTTTTATCTCTTGTTTGTGCTGCTGGAAGTAAAAATAGTTCTTCAAAACGCTTGTCCTTAATAAGGGCTTGTCTTAATTTACATTTTTCTTCAACAACATCTACGATATCATAAACGATTCTGTTTTCTAGACCCATTACAACATCAAGGTTTCTTAAACCAATATCTGTATCTACTAATACTACTTTTTTTCCTTTTAAAGCTAGCGCAGAACCTACATTGGCAGTTGTAGTTGTTTTTCCTACCCCACCTTTCCCTGATGTGATAACGATAACTTCTCCCATGTTTTTTCCTCCTTAAATTTTGGGTATGTTTGTTTTTCTATAAAAATGCAATATTTAACTTCTTTATTATATACGAAAAAGTCGAAAAAATCAATCTAGAAATGAGAAAAAGCATAAAAGTTTTTGCTTTTATGCTTAAAGTCTATAAATTAATGAAAACTATCAATTAAAGAACGTATACTAATTGACATACCATAGATATTGTTAAGGAGCTATTAGAACCGGGCGGAAAGTATAATCTATACTAGTATTGCCTTTATCTCCACTAAAAGCAAAAGTTCCAGCTCCTAGAGTATTATTAAAGAATCCTCCTCGAAGAAAGAAAGGACCTTCATCACAACGATAAAGTGAGTAATCGCCATACCATGATAGTCTATTAAATGTTCCTTCTTCATCATATGTCCCGCTTGATATTTCATATACTGCATCTCCATAAATTGTTGCATTTGCCAAATAATTTTCTTTCCTTGTATCTATACTTCCTACTTTATAAATATCTTTCATATAGCTTGGTATATTACTGCTCATCAAACTGCTTCCGTACGTCATCAAACTACTTTTTCCATTATTTAGATATGCTGCTACATATTCCCAGCTTCCTCCATTCATATCATAGATTCCATAAACTGTTCCTGTTGTACTCGCATTCACTCCATATGTTGTATCATTATATGAATAAGTTGTTGTTGTACCACTAGTGTTTGCGGTTGTTCCCGCTTGTCCTGTGACATGATTACTATTTGGGTTAATCCAAACTTCACTATTTTTCCCATAACTACTTTGTGCTAAATAAGCAACTGCACCCCATTCACTATTTTTCATTAAGTGACTATTTAAACTTGTATTATAATTTTGGCATACTGTAAAAGCATTTCCTATATCAATATATCTCCAGCTAGCTACTCCTGGCTTTATTTGTAATGTTTTTGTTGTTACATTGTCTCCTTCCTCTGTATCTGTATTGCCAGTTGTACTACTTGCCTCAAATTTTGCTACCCACATTCCTGCTTTTGTTCCGTTATATTGAAACGCTGGATGGATATTCCAATTACCTTCTCCACTTGTATTATCCCATGTAGTTGTTCCGTCTGCTGCTTCATTAGTAGTTCCTTTTATAAATTTGATATTGATTGTTCCTGAAACACCTTCTCCTCCATTATGATAATTACTACTAATTTGATAAGCAAATCTTGGTATCCATACCCACATGCTATATCCAGTTTCACTCTCATCTAATATTCTGTCATTAAATGTTCCACCAATTACTGCATTTGCCCACTTTTTGTCTGCTACTGTATAATTATACCAATTTTCATCATCACCAGTTGTTTGTCTCCATCCTCCTGTTCCACTATTGGCTGCGCTATCCCATACTATTGGTGTTAAAGCTCCATCTGCCAAATCTGGTGTATTGACACCTTTTAATTCATTAAATTCTCCACCTGATAAACTTCTTATACTTTCCTGTTCTTCATAAATCTCGTCTATATTATCTAAATCTTGCTCATATGCTTCTTTAATTTTGGGTAAAGTTCTTAATTGATTTTTTCGTATAGATGCAGTGATAGAGAAAATGCCTACTAAAATAATCATAAAGCATAATATTGTTACAGTTACATAAACTGCCATAGAGCCTTTACTATTTTTCAAAAGATTTTTCATTTGCATTTTTCCTCCAAATAATTTTCAAATTGTCTTATTGGTTACAATATCTTCTTATTTTTATATTTTATGAATTTCATTTCTATTTCATTATACAAATTCCTTCGTATTTCATATCTCTATCATAATGGAAAACCTATTTTTTGTCAATCAATTTCATCCATTTTACTCTTTCTTCATGTAATCTTTTTCTAAATTCTTCTCCTTGTACTGTAGGATATTTTTTTCGGATAAATTCTCCATTAATTTCTTTCATACATTCTTTTCCTATTTTATCAAATGTAATTCTTTCTAATTGTTCTTTTAGGTCTTTTCCTTCTCTTGATTTATCACATGCCACCACTATTTTTAACCCTTCTAGACCTAATGAAGAATTAGCAACATTTTCAATTAGTTCTACTTTTTTCTTGGCACTCATTTTCTCAAAAATACCAGCTTTCATATGCCACTTACATGCTGTTTTTCCACATTTTAACCATTCCTTTGGAATTTCAATACGATTTCCTAACTGACTCACTAATGTAACATCTCTAGTTTCATGTCCATAATGATGTGGCAATATTTCATCTGGCGTATTTCCCTTTCCTAAATCATGTACTAAACAACTAAATCGAATAGCTAAATCATTGGTTAATTTTGCACTATTTTCCAAAACAATCATGGTATGTGCATAGCTATCTCCTTCAGGATGATGCTTCTCTGGTTGTATTTTTCCAATTAAATTACTTATTTCTTGAAAGTGAACTTCTAGTACATTCGCCTGTTTTAGTACTTTAAAAAATTGAGATGGATGATTGGTAAAAAGGGATTTTTTCAATTCTGTAAAAACTCTTTCTTTTGAAAGCGTTTTTAATTCTTCTTTTAATTTTGTCATTGCATTTAATGTGTCTTTTTCCACCTCAAAGTTTAAACTAGCTGCAAATCTGGCTACTCTATATACCCTCAATGGATCTTCTGCAAAAGCATCTGTTGTTTTTCTAATGATGTTATTTTGTATATCTTCTTTTCCATGAAATGGATCTATGATTTCTTTTGTTAATACATCTTGAGCAATACTGTTAATTGTAATATCTCTTCTTGCTAAATCTTGCTTTATGGTAATGGACTTATCTGTTAGAAATTCAAATTGTTTATGTCCAATTCCGTTTTTTCTTTCTTTTCTTGCCAAAGCAAATTCTTTTCCATTTAGAATATATACTGGAAAGTCTTTTCCCTGTATTTGGGCTTGTGGAAATAATTGTTCAAATTCTTTTTGTGTTAAACCTGTTACGCAATAGTCTTCATCTGTTATTGGCAAATTCAGCAAATGGTTTCTTATTGCTCCACCAACTAGATAAAGCTTGCCACCTGCTTTTTCGATTTCTTTAGCGATTTCTATGATTTGATTTTCTTTATTTGATATTTTATTTATTTTTTCTTGCATTGACTGTTTCCTTTACTTATTTTTTACTATTATATAAATAGTGTGTGCTTTTTTCAATTTTTTAATAAATTTTATGGTATTTTTTTAATCTCTATACTAAAAAAGTACACCTCAAAATATCAGATTTTTGTCTAATATTTTTGGTGCACTTCAC
>CALXQF010000031.1 GCA_944390505.1 uncultured Clostridia bacterium
GTATAAAATAATTTTAGTGTGATAAATAGGATGATTTGGACAGGCTCAAATAGTACCATTAGGGACAGTTTAAATAGTCCCTTTGAGGATAGTTTCAAATAGGACCATTGGTGACTGTCCCCAATGGTCCTAATGGTCCTATTTTTAACTTGATATCTCACTAAAATATTCATTGATTCGGTTCATCAATTCTTGTTTTACTTCTTCCATGGTCATTCCTTCTACTTGAGCACCTGCTAAAGTAATATGACCCCCACCACCTAACTTTTCTAAGATAATTTGTACATTAATGTCTCCAATGGAACGTCCACTAATACACACTTTATCTCCTAGTTGTCCAATGACAAAAGAAGCTGTAATATCACTAATTGTTAGCAATTCATCTGCGGCTTTTGCACAAATTAGGTTAGCATCTTTATCATTTTCTGTATAAACAGAGATTCCTATACTGTCATTTACAATTTCTGCATTTTCCACAATTTTGGAAATTTTATTATAAGTTTTTAAATCACTTTGGAACCATTTTTTTACTTTAATAATATCCACACCACATTTTCTTAGATATGCTGCTGCTTCAAATGTTCTAACACCTGTTTTAAATGTAAAGTTTTTCGTGTCCATCATAATTCCAGCATATAAACTTTCTGCCTCTATTGTGCTTAATTCCACTTCTTTTTCTGCATATTCTAAAATTTCAGTTACTAATTCTGAAGCAGAAGATGCATATACTTCATGGAAACTTAAAAGTGGACTTTCTATATAATCTGGACTTTTTCTATGATGATCAATTAATACAATTTTATTCGTTTCTTCTAATAGTTCTGGTACTTCTACATAATTTTTCTTATGGGTATCTACAATAATTAATAATGTTTCTGACGTAATTTTAGATAAAGCTTCTGATTTATTAATAATTACCTCATCATATTCTTTTTCCTGTTTTGCTGTTTCAATAAAGCTTTCTAAACTTACTCCTGTAGCATTATAAACAATATATGCTTCTACTCCCAAAGTTCTTGCTAAACGATAAATTCCCATGCTTGACCCCATGGAATCCATATCCCCATTTGTATGTCCCATAATCATAACATTTTTTGCCTCTTGCATTAATTCTTCTAAGGCATGTGATACAATTCTCGCTTTTACTTTTGTTCTTTTTTCTAGCTCTTGAGTTTTTCCACCAAAGAAGTAGTATTTTGCATTTTCTCTTACAACAGCTTGGTCCCCACCTCTACCTAGTGCAATGTCTAATCCTGCTTGTGCAGATTTATATTTTTGATAATTAGATTCTCCTTCATTTGAAACAGAAATACTCAAAGTAATTTGCATTTTGTTAGTTAGCTCTAGTTCTTTAATGGTATCTAGAATATTAAATTTATTTTCTTCTAACATGGCTAAATATCTTTTTTCAAATACTACTACAAATGTATCTCTTTCTGATTTAACAACTAATCCTTCAAAGGTAGTTGCCCAATCATAAATGGTAGTTTCTATTTGTGCAATTAAAGTTGGTTTTTCTTCATCTTGAATTCTTTGGTTGACCTCTTCGAAATTATCAATCATTACTAATCCAATACAAATTTGAGAGTCATCATGTTCTTTTTGTAATTCAATATAGTTTGTTTCATCAAGGAAATACAAAGTTAACATATATTCATCTTTTGCTTTTGTGTATTTTCCTGATATCTCATAAATTTTATTTCCAATTTCATATTCTTTATGAATACTTCTCTCCGGATTTTCTTCATTATTTTCAATTTCTAATTTAATTTGTTTTAACAAATCATTTAAAATATTCGCAATATCTACATTAGCAAATTCTTTGATAAATTTGGTACTTTTCCATACAATATTTCCATTGGTTTCTGCAATAATTAATGGAAATGGAGAATTAATTAAAGTGTTTTTAGCCACTTTATCTACATGAAATGTTAGGTCTTGCAAATGTTCTGATAGCTCTGTTCTTCTTTTTTGATTACTCCAATAAGTATAAATGAGAATTAAAATATATAGTAGAATAGATGGTAAAATGTATTCTACATTCATGATACAAATGGCAATTAATAAAATAGCTATTAAAATTAAATAAATTTTTGTTCTTGAAATTAACCCCTCAAATATTTTTTTACTATTATTACTCGGCATAATTGACTCCTTTTCTAATAGTTACTATTTTACACTTTTTCTTGCCTATTGTCAATGTTAATACCTGACACTGAATGCTCTTTCTCCTTGCAGTGACTTTTCATAGGACCATTTTTATTTTTTGGTAATGATATTGTTTCAATTTTTAATTAGAAAAAACAACCCTTTTGTAAAAACAATATACAAAAAGGTTGTTTATATGTTTATCACGTTTTAATATTTTTTTCAGCTATGTGCCTAATGTATATGTCCTGCTCTATCTGTTACTATCACTCTTAAATAATATGTTGTTCCTGCTGCTGTTGTTGTTTCTTCTACTATTTGTGCTCCACTTACACCATATCTTACTTGATTTGCTCCACTCTGTCCATCACTTCCTATTGTTATTGTTACTGTTACATTTGATTTATAGTATCCATTATTTCCGTTTGTAGTAAATTTATACTGCTCTTTTTATTCTCCTAAACTAGGTCCTTCCTCCTCTTTCTTCTGCTTTTGATTAGGCGGACTATTTTTAATTCTTTCATATAATTGTTGCTTTTCTTGTTCTATTAAAAAGTCATTATATAAATCCATTCCTACATCTATACTAATCTCATCTGTTATTATTTCCCCTTCTGCACTTTCTAAACAAAAAGAATCTATATCACTATCATAAAACAAATATCCTGTTTCCTCTGTAATTTCTTCTTCTTCGTCTAGGATACTTTTTTGCAATGCTACCATATCTTCTTGGCTCATTGGTATTTTAGTACCTGTCATAAGTGCTAAAAACATAGTTTTTATAATAATTTTGACTCTTCTCATGACAGAATAATAAAATATTGCATCTTCTGCTGGAGGAGTATATGGTTTTGAAAAATCTATTCTTCCTTCTACTTGAACTTCGTATTCTCCATTGCTAATATTATCTAATAAAATTCCTATGCTATTTTGCTCTCCATAATAATATTCCTCTAGCATATCATAACTACTATATTCTACCAATGAAAAAGCATTGCGCTTTTTTGTTCTTTCATCATTAACAATAGCAATATAAAACTCTCCATCAGTTGTTTCTAACTGATTTCCTCTTGCAAAAAAGTCCGCTATATTTTGAATTTTTCTGAAATATTTTACTAGATTTTCGTTCATTTTTTAGTTTATTGAAACTGTTTCTAAATTATATCAAGTTTAAGACAGTTTCATCCTTTCTTTTTATATCTTCAAAAATATCAAAATCCCCTGTTTCTACATCATCATTTTAATACTGAATAAGCAAAGTCAAAGTGGAGATATCTTTCTTCTTATCTCCACTTTTGTAAAATTTTTATTATATTTATCAAATTTGTACATTTTTATGCTATTGAAATCTATCGCAAATTAATTTCTTGTACTTTTTTTGTCTATATATTTGTCATTTGGCTTGCTGGTTCTTCTTCATTTTCTTCTGTATTAATATGTGTATTTTTATACATAGGAAGCCCTGTTCCTGCTGGAATTAATTTACCAATGATTACATTTTCTTTCAATCCAATTAATTCATCCACTTTGCCTTTTACAGCAGCTTCTGTTAAAACTCTGGTTGTTTCTTGGAAAGATGCTGCAGATAAGAAACTATCTGTTGCAAGTGATGCTTTTGTAATTCCAAGAAGTACACGTTTTCCTGTTGCAGGACGTTTACCTTCTGATTCTACTTGTTTGTTTTTGTCTTCAAATTCGTAAATATCTACTAAGGAGCCTGCAAACATATCTGTATCGCCATTGTCTTCTACTCTTACTTTTTTAAGCATTTGTCTACCAATTACTTCAATGTGTTTATCATTAATGTCAACACCTTGGTTACGGTAAACTTTTTGAACTTCTTGAATTAAGTAATCATATACTCCATCTGGTCCTTTGATTGCTAAAATTTCATTTGGATTAATTGCACCTTCGATTAGGGCATCTCCGGCTTCTACAAAATCACCATCTTTGACACGTAATTTTGATCTAAATGGAATGGTATATGTTTTAGAATTATCATCAGATGTAACAATGACTTCTTTCTTTTTCTTGTCTTCAGAGATTTTAACAACACCATCAATTTCTGTAATAACGGCTAATCCCTTTGGTTTTCTAGCTTCAAACAATTCTTCTACCCTTGGAAGACCTTGTGTAATATCTGCTACACCTGCAACACCACCAGAGTGGATTGTTCTCATGGTAAGCTGTGTACCAGGTTCACCAATTGATTGTGCAGCTATAATACCAACAGATTCTCCAATATTCACTTTTTCACGAGTTGCTAATCCCATACCATAGCATTTTTGACATACACCATGTTTTGTATGACATCCAAGTACAGAACGTACTTTGACGCTTTCCATTCCTGTTGCAATAATCTTTTCTGCCATTTTTTCATTAATCATGGTATCTGTATCTACAATTACTTCTTTGGTTGTTGGGTCAATAATTGTTTCTAGTGGATATCTACCAATTAATCTTTCTTCTAGTTTTTCAATTACTTGGTTTCCATCCTTAATATCTGTTAATGTAATTCCTTCTGTTGTTCCACAGTCTTCTTCACGTACAATAATATCTTGAGAGACATCTACTAATCTTCTTGTTAAGTAACCAGAGTCTGCTGTTCTTAAAGCTGTATCTGCTAAACCTTTTCTAGCACCATGAGCTGAAATGAAATACTCTAGTGCATCTAGTCCTTCACGGAAAGAAGATGTAATAGGAATTTCAACTGTTTTACCAGTAGTACTTGCCATTAATCCACGCATACCTGCAATTTGTCTTAATTGGTTTAAGTTACCTCTGGCTCCTGATTGACTCATCATATAAACTGGGTTCATATCATCAAAATTATTTTTCATTGCTTCTGTAACATCATCTGTTGCTTTTTCCCAGATTTTGATAACAGAGTTATAACGCTCATCATTAGTTATTAAACCACGTTTATATTGTTTTAAAATTTGGTTAACTTGTTCATTCGCATCTGCTAAAATTTGTTTTTTCGCTTCTGGTACTTTAACATCATCTACTGAAACTGTAATACCAGCTGTTGTAGAATACTTGAATCCCATTGATTTAATATAGTCTAGTAGTTCTGCTGTTGCACTTAAACCATTAACATTAATTGATTTTGCAATAATCTTTCCTAAGTTCTTTTTAGAAACAGCAAAATTAATTTCTGGTTCAAAAATGTTTTCTGGTTTGCTTCTATCTACAAATCCTAAATTTTGTGGAATTCCTTCATTATAAATTAATCTACCTACTGTTGTTTCTACTTTACGTCTTTCTACTTTACCATCTACTTCTTTTTCGATATTAACAAAGATTTTAGCGTGAGCACCTAAGTCATGGTTTACAAATGCAATGACAGCTTCTTCTGGTGAAGAATAATAATTTCCTTCTCCTTGCTCTCCTGCTACTTCCATCGTTAAGTAATAGCTTCCTAAAATCATATCTTGTGTAGGTACAGTAACTGGTTTACCATCTTGTGGTTTTAATAAGTTATTAACCGAAAGCATTAAATATCTTGCTTCTGCTTGTGCTTCTGGTGATAATGGTAAGTGAATAGCCATTTGGTCACCGTCAAAGTCAGCATTAAATGCAGTACATACTAATGGGTGAAGTTTAATTGCTCTACCTTCTACCAATACTGGTTCAAATGCTTGAATACCAAGTCTATGTAATGTAGGTGCACGGTTTAATAATACTGGATGGTCTTTAATAACATCTTCTAGAATATCCCATACTTCTGGTCTTAATCTTTCTACCATTCTTTTTGCATTTTTAATATTATGTGCAATTCCTCTTCCTACTAATTCTTTCATAACAAATGGTTTAAATAATTCTACTGCCATTTCTTTTGGCACACCACATTGATATAATTTTAATTCTGGTCCTACCACAATTACAGAACGTCCAGAATAGTCAACACGCTTACCAAGTAAGTTTTGACGGAATCTACCTTGTTTTCCTTTTAATAAATCAGACAAAGATTTTAAAGGTCTATTTCCTGCACCTGTTACTGGTCTTCCACGTCTTCCATTATCAATTAAAGCATCTACTGCTTCTTGTAGCATTCTTTTTTCATTACGTACAATAATCTCTGGTGCCCCTAATTCTAATAATCTTTTTAAACGATTATTTCTGTTAATTACTCTACGATATAAATCATTTAAGTCAGATGTAGCAAATCTACCACCATCTAATTGTACCATTGGCCTTAAATCTGGTGGAATAACTGGTACTACATTCATAATCATCCATTCAGGACGGTTTCCAGATAATCTAAATGATTCTACAGTATCTAATCTTTTTACTAATTTTGCCTTTTTTTGTTCACTTGCTTTTTCTAATTCTTTCTTTAATTTATCTGCTAATTTTTCTACATCAATTTCAGCTAATAATTCTTGAATTGCTTCTGCACCCATTTTAGCAGTAAAAGAACCTCTTCCATATTTTTCTTCTGCTTCATGATATTCTTTTTCAGATAATACTTGGCATTTCATTAATCCGCTAGTTCCTTTATCTGTAACAATATAAGAAGCAAAGTAAATTACTTTTTCCAAACTTCTTGGAGAAATATCAAGCATTAATCCGATTCTGCTTGGAATTCCTTTAAAATACCAAATGTGTGCTACTGGTGCTGCAAGTTCAATATGTCCCATTCTTTCACGTCTTACTTTTGCTTTCGTTACTTCTACTCCACATCTATCACAAACAATTCCTTTATATCTTACCCTTTTGTATTTACCACAATGACATTCCCAGTCTTTTGTTGGTCCGAAAATTCTTTCACAGAATAAACCATCTTTTTCTGGTTTTAAAGTTCTATAATTAATGGTTTCTGGTTTTTTTACTTCCCCTTTTGACCATTCTCTTATTTTTTCATCTGATGCTAAACCAATTTTTAGTTTGTTAAAAACTTCTAATTCATCCATGAATTAAGCCCCCTGTTTTCTATTTTTTAGTAAGGTTACCCTAGCCTTACTTCTGGGTTTTTATAACCTATCTTTTTCATAATATACACTGCTGTACAATTCCATCTGGTTATTATAAAAAGTGGTTATAAAGGCTATTAAATTTTACTTTTAATATAATTTTCTACTAGACTAATCAATTCTTCTGCTGTATCTATTTGCTGTTTTGTAACATCTGGATTGACAATAAATTCATCATCATAGTCGCTATCTTCCCTAATCGCATTTGCAGTTGATATTTTACGACCTAGAGTTTTATCAAATATTTCTGTATGTATATAGTTTTTATTAAAATATGCCAATACATCTTTATGTCTTTTAAAATCTATCGGCTCTAATGCTAAAATTGCTTTTATACTGTGAAATATAGAATAATATGCTCTATTATTAGCTCCTTTAAATCTGTTTGCATTATATAGCATTTTTGCATCTTCTAGTTCTTCCTTTGCCTGCTCTAGCCTATGATTTGCTAATTCTTTTGAGATTTTAAGACTCACTTAAGACCACTCCTTCTTTTTGAACATTCATATAAAAAGGTAATGCTTTTAGCCAATAATTAAACTTATCTATATTCTTCACTAAAGGAGAAAAAGTGATATCAAAATTGTTATCAAATTCCAAATCATAAGCATAGTCCCATATTTTTTCACGATATTCTATGATTTCCTCATCTGATAAATCCGTTAAAATCATAATATCTATATCTGAACTTTTATTATAATCTCCGCGAGCATAGGAACCATATAGAATAATTTTTTTTACTCTATTTCCTAATATTTCATTCACTCCCTTAACGAATTCATCTATGTTTTTACTGATATTAGCAGGAATTTTTGACATCTATTCTTCCTCCACTTTTCATAAATTTATTGGCTCTATTATAGATTGAAAAATAACTTGTAAAAGTATAACCTGTGCATGTCATTTCTTTACTCACAATATTACCTACTTTTTTTCAATCTTGTTAGTAAAAATCTAGTCCTTATCCTCATCTAGCAAGTCTTGATCATTAAGTAAATTATCTTCTCCCAAGTCTGTATCATCTAATAAAATTTCTTCATCATCAAAATCTGCAAATAATGCATCATCGTCTTCTGTTAGTTCTTCTTCGTCTAATAATCCTTCTTCTGAATAACCATCTGCTAATTCATCTTCATCTACTACAGCTTCTTCTTCCTCTAGTTTTTTGTTATCAGAAATACTATTAAAATCAATACCGTCTTCAATATTTTCTTTTAATTCTAATTCTTGATTATCTTCTGAAAGAAGTCTTACATCTAATCCTAATGATTGTAATTCTTTAATCAATACTTTAAATCCTTCTGGAACTCCTGGTTCTGGTACATTTTCACCTTTAACAATTGCTTCATATGTTTTTACTCTTCCTACAATATCATCTGATTTAACAGTTAACATTTCTTGTAAGGTGTATGCTGCACCATATGCTTCTAATGCCCAAACTTCCATCTCTCCAAAACGTTGTCCACCAAATTGTGCTTTACCACCTAAAGGTTGTTGTGTTACTAATGAATATGGTCCAGTTGAACGAGCATGGATTTTGTCATCTACTAAGTGGTGTAGTTTTAACATGTACATTACTCCTACCGTAATTGGATGATCAAATGGTTCTCCTGTTCTACCATCATATACTACTGTTTTACCATCTTCACGTAATCCTGCTTGTTTGAACATTTCCTTAATTTCTTCATCTGATGCACCATCAAATACTGGAGTTGCTACTTTGAAGCCTAAAGCTCTTGCTGCCATTCCTAAATGTACCTCTAATACTTGACCTAAATTCATACGAGAAGGAACACCAAGTGGGTTTAACACAATGTCTACTGGTGTACCATCTGGTAAGAATGGCATATCTTCTTCTGGTAAAATACGAGAAATAACACCCTTGTTACCATGACGTCCAGACATCTTGTCACCAACTGATATCTTTCTTTTTGTTGCAATATAGCAACGAATGACTTGATTAACACCTGGTCCTAATTCATCTGAATTATCTCTTGTAAAGATTTTAACATCTACAATTGTTCCTGCTTCACCATGTGGAACACGAAGTGAAGTATCTCTTACTTCTCTTGCCTTTTCTCCAAAGATAGCACGAAGTAATCTTTCTTCTGCTGTTAGTTCTGTTTCTCCTTTTGGAGTTACTTTACCAACTAAAATATCTCCAGGTCTTACTTCTGCACCAATACGGATAATTCCATTTTCATCTAAGTCTTTTAAACTATCATCACCAACATTTGGAATATCTCTTGTAATTTCTTCTGGTCCTAATTTAGTATCACGGCATTCACAATCATATTCTTCAATATGGATAGAAGTATAAACATCTTCTTTTACTAGTCTTTCACTAATTAAAACAGCATCTTCGTAGTTGTAACCTTCCCATGTAGTAAATGCAATTAATACATTTTTTCCAAGTGCCATTTCTCCATTTTTAGTAGCTGGTCCATCTGCAATTAATTCTCCTGCTTTTACCTTTTCACCAACACATACGACTGGTCTTTGGTTGATACATGTTCCACCATTTGTTCTTTTGAATTTTCTTAAATGATAACTGTCTAATTCATCTTTTTTATTTCTAATTTGAATTTCGTCACCAGTTACTTTTTCAACAACACCATCATTTTTTGCCATTACAGTAATTCCAGAATCTTTTGCTGCTCTGTATTCAATTCCTGTTCCTACAATTGGAGCCTCTGGCATTAAAAGTGGAACTGCTTGACGTTGCATGTTAGCACCCATTAAAGAACGTTTTGCATCATCATGCTCTAAGAATGGAATCATAGCTGCTGCAACAGATACTAATTGTTTTGGTGATACATCTACAAAGTCTACTTGATTTTTATCTACCATTGTGATTTCTTCTCTGTGACGTACACGAATTCTGTCATTTACAAATCTTCCTTCTTCATCAACTGGCTCTGATGCTTGTGCAATAATATATTTATCTTCTTGGTCTGCTGACATATAAATTACTTCATCAGTTACTTTTCCTGTTTCATGGTCTACTTTGCGATATGGAGTTTCAATAAATCCATATTCATTGATGATTGCAAAAGAAGAAAGTGCTGAAATCAATCCTACGTTTGGTCCTTCTGGTGATTCAATAGGACATAATCTACCATAGTGTGTATAGTGAATATCACGTACTTCGAAACCTGCTCTTTCTCTTGAAAGTCCTCCAGGTCCTAATGCTGAAATTCTTCTCTTATGGGTCAATTCTGATAATGGGTTCGTTTGATCCATAAATTGTGATAATTGAGAACTTCCAAAGAATTCCCTAATAGAGGATGTAATTGGTTTTGTATTAATTAATGTTTGTGGTGTAATAACATCTAAATCTTGAATGGTCATTCTTTCACGAACAACTCTTTCTAATCTTGTTAAACCAATTCTAAATTGATTTTGTAATAATTCCCCAACACAACGAATACGTCTATTTCCTAAATGGTCAATATCATCAATATTTCCAAGCCCGTGTTCTAAATTGAATAAATAACTAATAGATGCAATAATATCTTCATTGGTAATATGTTTTGGAATTAATTCATCAATTCTTTCTTTGATAACATCATGTAATTTTGCTTCTTCTGTTGTATCTATAATTGATTTTAATACAGCATAATTTACCATTTCTTTGATATGTATATCACTTAAATTAACATTTGGTAATACACTATGAATATTAACTGTTCCATTACCAATGACTCTAACTGGTTTGTCTTCTACTTTTACATCTACCACATTAATACCAGCATTTTGAATGGCAATTGCAGTATCTTCTGAAATGACATTATCTTTTTCTACTAAAACTTCTCCTGTTTCTGGATCCATAATGTCTGCATATGCAATTCTTCCCGTAATTCTAGTAGCTAAACTTAATTTTTGATTAAATTTGAATCTTCCTACTTTTGCTAAATCATATCTTCTAGGATCAAAGAATAATCCATTAAATAAGTTTCTAGCCGCATCTGTAGTAGGTAATTCCCCTGGTCTTAATTTTTTATAAATCTCAACTAATGCTTCTTCTTGAGTTTTAATAGGGTCTTTTTGAAGAGTAGCTGTTAATTTATTTTCTTCTCCAAATAATTGCATCATTTGCTCATCTGTTGCAATTCCAATTGCTCTCAATAATGTTGTTACTGGGATTTTTCTGGTTCTATCTACTCTAGCATAAAACACGTCATTTCCGTCTGTTTCATATTCAATCCATGCACCACGAATAGGCATAACAGTAGAAGTATAAATTTTTCTACCTGTTTTGCTATCAAAATCTTCTGCATAATAACAACCTGGTGAACGAACTAATTGGCTTACTACAACTCTTTCTGCACCATTAATCACAAAAGTTCCGCTATCTGTCATTAATGGAAAATC
>CALXQF010000032.1 GCA_944390505.1 uncultured Clostridia bacterium
CTTCTCTTTGTGCTTGCAATTCATGAAAGTTTTCTATTTTGACATTCTCTTTTTCTTTATCGGAATGAGCAGATTGAGTAATAGAGCCAGAAATAGAAGCTATATCTGGAATTGTGTTAAATAAATCATTCCAGTATTGTTTATCTTTTTCATATTTATTACTTTTTTGGTATTCTTGTTCTGCAAGAATATATTGAATGTAGGAATAGTCGGTCGAGGATTTTGCAATAAGAGATTCTCCTTTTAATAAGGCAGAATAAATAGAAATAATTTCATTTACTAAAATGCCAAGTGCCCAAGAGTCAGAAATCAAATGGTGCATATTAATGATAAATCCACCATGGTTATCTGGAAAACGATATACAACAAATTGAAAGAGATAAGTATTATAGAGGGTAAAAGGTCTACCTGCAAGTTCACTTGCAAGCTTATTTACTTCTATATCAGATTGAACATTCACAATTTCAATCGGAAAATCTTCATAAGGTGCAATATATTGTAATTCTTCATTTTCCTTTGAAAGTTTGATACGACAACCATCATTTTGCTTTACAAATTGTTTAATGGCTAAAATAAATTTCTCAAAATCAATTGGAATTTGAATAGTCATTGTTCCACAAATATTATTAATGTTTGTTCCTTGAAAATATTTTTCTGTATACCAAATTGACTTTTGTGGATTGGTAAAAGAATAGAACTGTGTTTCCATGTTAAATTACCCCTTTAAGTAAAATAATTTTTTCTACTTTTAGTATCCTTTTGTAAATTAGTCACTTTTATCATTGGTGATTCAAATATTTCCTTTATTTTTACAATTTATTACATTATTCGTATCAATTATATACTAGAGTTATAGAAAAATCAACGAAAATATTGATAAAAATTCCCTTTTATTGTAAAATAAGGATATGATGAAACATAAATTATTATCTTAAAAAAATAAATATTAGTTAATATAATATCTTTTCTTTTTTTCATAAGCTCGTCTCATAGGCGTGTGAGTTATAGCACACTTTCTTTTAAATGTCATATTGTAGTCTAAATCCATAGTGCACAAGTGTTCCTTGATTACTCAAAATGCGAAAAGATATTATATTAGCTAATAAATAACAAAAGAAAAAAGGTTGATAGATTTTCCTAATTGATAAAAGTCTAAATTTAGGTATGAGGAATGAAAGAAGATGAAAAAAGAAAAAAGTAGAATTGTTTATCAAGCAGAGCCAGTGAGAGATTTTAGAGAATTGATTACAAGAACTGCTACAAAGTACCCAGATCAAGTTGCATATAAGTATAAGATTAGAAAGGATAAAGAAGAACCCGAATATGTTCATGTTACTTATTCTCAATTTAAAAAAGATATAGAAGGTTTAAGTACTACTTTATTAGCAATGGGATTACAAGGAAAAAAAGTAGCTGTTATTGGGAATAACCGTTATGAATGGTGCACTACTTATTTAGCAGTAACAACAGGAGGAATGATTATTGTACCATTAGATAAAGCCCTACCAGAAAATGAAATAGAATCACTTATCATGAGAAGTGAGGCAGAGGCAATTGTCTGTGAAGAGAAATATTTAAAAGCTGTTTTAGAAATCAAGCAAAAAAGCAATTTAAAATATATTATTTCTATGGACGAAACCGAAGAAAAAGAGGTAATTGATTATCAAGAAGTTTTAAGTCAAGGAAGAAAGTTAAGACAGCAAGGAAATCGCGAATATGAAAAAATTGTGATTAACCCAGATGTTATGTCTATTATGCTGTTCACATCTGGAACCACTAGTGTTTCGAAAGGGGTTATGCTTTCTCAACATAATATTTGCTCTAATATTCAAGCAATCGCAAGTTATGTACATATGTCTACTGATGACACACTACTTTCTTTTTTACCAATTCATCACACATTTGAATGTACCATTACATTTCTTTATGGTATTTATTTTGGAGTAACAGTAGCATTTTGTGATGGCCTAAAATATATCCAAAAAAATATGAATGAATACCATGTAACTGTTTTTGTAGCAGTTCCATTAGTATTAGAAAATATTCATAAAAAAGTATGGAAAAGCATAGAAGAAAAAGGCAAAAAAGGATTAATGAAAACAATGGTTGCCATTACAAAAGCACTTTCTAAAATCAAAATTGATTTACGTAAAAAAGCTTTTAAACCAATTATTGATCAATTTGGAGGAAAATTAAGAGTTGTTTTTGTAGGAGCAGCGCCACTTGATAAAAAAATTATCCAAGGATTTAACGATTTTGGTGTTGAATTAGTACAAGGGTATGGATTAACAGAAACTTCACCAGTTGTTTCTTGCGAGACAGATAAAGAAAAAAGACCAGGATCCATCGGATTACCACTTTATAATTTAGAAGTAAAAATTGAAAACAAAGATGAAGATGGCATTGGAGAAATTACTGTAAAAGGACCAAGTGTAATGCTAGGGTATTACCAAAATGAAGAAGCAACAAAAAAATCAATGCATGATGGATGGTTCTCAACAGGAGATTATGGATATATTGATAAAAAAGGATTTTTATACATTCGTGGAAGAAAAAATGATGTGATTGTATTAAAAAACGGAAAAAATATTTATCCACAGGAATTAGAGCAATTAATTAATCAATTACCAATTGTGGAAGAAAGCATGGTTTTTGCGCGAAATAAAGATTCTATGGATACCATGTTATGTGCGAAGATTGTTTATGATAAAGAAAATAGTAAAGGGTTATATGGAGAAAAAACACCAGAAGAATTAAAAGAAATCATATGGCAACAAATCAAACAAATTAATCAAACTTTGCCAGATGTAAAACATATTAAAGAAATTATTATAACAGATGAGCCACTTGCTAAAACAACTACACAAAAAGTAAAAAGATATGAGGAAATCAAAAAAAGTAGTTAAAAATTAAGATTATTTCCAGAAGATGATTAAAAAAGCAAAAAATGGCAACAATAGAATTAATCAACAATTCATCATCAATCATGGAGGTAATCATGGAAGAATATTTAAAAAGAGAAAAAAGAAGAAGAATAAAAAGATATTGTATTGGTGTAATGATAAGTATATTAATTGCGATTATCATTGCACTTATTTATTTGTTATATTATCAAACTGATATTGATTATCAATCCAATTTACCAAAACAAAGTGCAAATACCATTCAACTTTCTCAAACTGTGGCAGAAATTAACCAACAGAGCAAAACAATTACACAAGTCATAGAAGAAGTAAATGAAAGTATCGTAGGAATTTCAAAATTAAAAAATTCTGGAAGTACTATTTTTTTAGAAGATGGAACCTCTCAATTAGGGTTAGGAACAGGAATGCTAGTATCTGAAGATGGCTATATTCTAACAAATGAACATGTTTCAGGTGGAAAATATAGTAGCTGTTATGTAACACTTCCAAATGGAAAAAGTTACAGAGGAAATGTTGTATGGTCAGAAACCAATTTAGATTTAGCAATTGTTAAAATTAATGCTAATAATTTACCATATGTTACTTTAGGAGATTCTAGTAATGTGAGTGTGGGGCAAACAGTATATGCTATTGGAAACCCAATTGGTTTTGAGTTCCAACGAACAGTTACTTCAGGAATTATCAGTGCAGTAGAACGTACCATTTTACTAGAAGAAGAGGGAACCTCTACTTATATGGAAGACTTAATTCAAACAGATGCTACCATCAACCCAGGAAATAGTGGAGGTCCGCTCATTAATGCTAACGGAGAAGTAATAGGAATTAATAGTGTCAAAATTACATCAGCAGAGGGCATTGGTTTTGCTATTCCAATCAATACTGCCAAAGTGGTAGTACAAAGTTTTATTACAAATGGCAAGTTTGCAGAAACAACTTTAGGTGTTTTTGCTTATGATAAGAATGTGCTTCCTTATTTGGATAGTAATTTACAATTAGAAAATGGAATTTATGTAGTACAAGTAACAGCCAATTCGCCAGCAGCTCGTTATGGGATTAGAGAAAAAGATATTTTGTTAGAAATTGATGGAGTAAAATTAGACAAAATGTGTGATTTAAGATGCTATATTTATTCAAAACAACCAGGAGATACTGTACAAATAAAACTTCTAAGGAATAAAGTAGAGGTAAACTTAAGTGTGGTTTTAGGGAAAAAGTAAATTGCTCCAACTCGTACTACGTGGCAAAGCCACTTCGTTTAATCGCTTACGCGGTCTGCACTTTTGTAATATATTTAGTTTGAGTAAGATAATAAAATAATTATCTAACAACAATTTATCGTTTTTCGATAAAAAAGTATTGACAAACATAAAATAATATAGTAAGATAAAATACAGTTAAAAGGAACTCGCGCGAGATTCTAAAAAATAGAGGAGAATGAATCTCCAAAATGAATTTAGAAAGAGGGAATTTTAATGAAAGTTACAGTAATAGCAAGTTTGCTATTCAGTATTTTAGCAACTATATTATTTTTTGGTCAAAATTTAGGAATATCAGTTATTTTATTTGTGATACCTTATTTAGGATTTACAATTTATTATATAGAAAAACGCCAAAAGGCCAAAAATAGAAAGGCTTATTTGTTAGTAGTACCAGTCATATTATTAGCAGCTACTTACTTTATTTATCAAAATAGGTTTTTTCAAATATTCAATATTGTTGTTATGTTAATTTTATATAACATTATGTTAATATGGTGTATGGAGCAAAAATATGAATTAGAATTTGTGATGAAAAGAATATTGGCACTCTTTTTGAAACCATTTTCCTTTTTATCAATTGCATTACATCAAATAGGGCATGTTTTTACATCAAAAAAGTCACAAAACGAAAAGATGAAACCTAAAAAAGGAATAACCAAACAAATTATGATTGGGATTGGAGTATCCATTCCTTTGCTAATTTTAATTATTGCCTTATTAAGTTCTGCTGATTTTCACTTTGCTAATGGAATCTCTCAAATATCAAAATTTTTCTATGAAAATATGGATAGATTCTTTGATGGACAATGGGGATTTAGCATTTTCTTAAGATTGATAACTATCATTATATTAACAATTTATTTGATTAGCTTTTTTATTAATTTGCGTACAAAAGAACCATGGAAAATAGGAGATGAAAGAAATATTTGTATTCATGTGGACACTATCATCTTAAATACAGTAGTAACACTTTTAAATATCGTATATGTGATATTTTGTAGTATACAAGTAGAAAACTTAATAGAAACAATGGTAAATCATCAATCAATAGAATATGCTAGCTATGCACGAGAAGGATTTTTTCAATTAATGGTTGTTTCTATTATCAACTTTATTATTATTTTGGTGACAACTCAAAACAAAAAAGAAAGTACCAAACCACAAATGATTTACCGCCAAGTCATGAATTTAATTTTGGCTATTAGCACAGTTATTATTTTAATTTCTGCATTTGTAAGAATGAATTTATATGGAGAGGCATATGGATATACATTTTTAAGAATTTTAGTATATTTTACTTTGATTACAGAAGGGCTCTTAATGATACCTACTATGATATATATTTGGAAAGGTGGCAACTTACCAACAAAATCCTATTTTATTATCGTTGTTATCATGTACCTTGTGATGAATTTTAGTAATATACCTAATATGATTGCTACTAAAAATGTGAATCGCTATTTAGAACCGCAAAATCAAATAGAATCAGAGATAGATGTTCGATATTTAACAAAAACAAAAACAGATGGATTAAAAGAAGTAATGAAACTTTATGAAACAACACAAGATCCCGTCATAAAGAGACAATTAGAAGCCTATTTTGAAAATTTAAGATTACAATTGGAAAAAGAATACTCTTGGGTAGAATGGAACTATTCAAGATGGAAGGCAAGGGATTTATTAGCACAAATAGAATATGAGTCATAATCATATAAAAATATAGGGGAAGATAGAAAAGTAATTAATAAAAATCAGTATTGCAGTAAAGAATGGACTGTGAAAATAAAATAGAAAAAAGGAAAAAGTTTAAAAAATAATTAAATTTTATGTCTTCTGTAGACATAATGAAATAAAGAAGAAGGGAATGTAAGTAAAATATGAAGATTACAGGAAAAAAGAGTTTAGGAAAATTCATTGAAATATGTTTAATTTTATTAATGATTGTAGGAATTATTATTGTATTAGGTTTACCATATTTCTTACAAAAATATGTAGAATTAACAAATTCTCAAATAGAATATTATCCGTCACTTGCTACATTATATGTTTCAGGAATACCTGCATTGATAATTGTGTATCAGTTTATCAAAATCTTTCATACATTGGGAGAAGATAATCCATTTCAAAAGAGTAATGTAAAAAGTTTAAAAATTATTTCCATATGTTCTTTCATCATTACAATAGAATACATGATTGCTATATTTTTTATTAAATCAGTTTTTTCCATAGTCATTATAGGAGTATTTGCAATAGCATGGCTAGGAGGATATATTTTATCAGAATTACTAAAAAAGGCAATTGACTATAAAGAAGAAAATGAATTAACAATTTAAAAGAAAGGGTGAGGAAGATGCCAATTATAGTAAATTTAGATGTGATGATGGCAAAACGAAAAATGTCTTCTTCAGAACTTTCGGAGAAGATAGGGATTTCTATGGCAAATTTGTCTATTCTAAAAACAAATAAGGGAAAAGCAATTCGCTTTTCTACATTAGAGGCAATTTGTAGGGAACTAGACTGCCAACCAGGAGATATTTTAGAATATAAAGATTAATAAACTATCAACCATTGATGAATGAATAAGATTTTGTTTTGAGGGTATACTTTCTTTGAATAAAGAAGGAAGGAGGCTTCTTAAAGTAATTTCTTAAGAGATATCCTAGTCATAGTGAGATTGAAATAGAGAATATAAGAAAGAAATAACTTTAAGAAAATAGAAAAATGAAATCTTATTGGATTAACAGTGTAAAAAAAGAAGAATTTGAAAGTCTACATAATGATAAAAAAGTAGATGTATGTATTATTGGAGGAGGACTAACTGGATTAACAACAGCTTATTATTTATCAAAAACGAATTTGAATGTAGTTTTATTAGAAAAAACGAAATTATGTGAACACACTAGTGGTTATACAACAGCCAAAATTACAAGCCAACATGGGTTATTTTACCACTATCTCATTCAATCACAAGGAAGAGAAAAAGCAAAACAATATTTAGAAGCAAATGAACAGGCAATTCAAAATATACAAAACATTATTAAGGAAGAAAATATAGAATGTGATTTTGAAAAACAAAATGCGTATGTTTTTACCAAAGACCAAAACGAAGTAGCCAAAATTAAACGAGAAGTAGAAGATGTAAAGTCTTTAGGAAAAGAAGCAAAATTTGTAACTGAAACAAAACTACCTTTTCCAATATTAGGAGCCATAGAATTTGCAGACCAAGCACAATTTAATCCCTGTAAATATGCACAAGGATTAGTAAAAGTAATTCAAAATTCAACTAAAGAAAATCAAGTAGAAATAGATAATGTCAATATGAATAAAGAAAGTAATAGCATCAAAAACATCAGCGAAGAAGAAAAACAAAAAGAAACAAGTAAAATGAACAGTAATCAAGAAACAAGCCAGATAGAAATTTTTGAAAATACGAAAGTAATTGATTTAAAAAAACAAGGTGAAGAATATGAAATCTTAACAGAAAACGGAAACAAAGTAATAGCCAAATATGTAGTAATTGCCAGCCATTATCCTATTATCAATGCGCCAGGATTTTATTTCTTAAAAATGTATCAATCTTTGTCTTATGTAGTGGTCGCAGAAACAAGCATAGATAGTTTAGAAGGAATTTATATTAATACTGAAAAACCAACTATCTCTATTCGTATGGTTGAAAATAATGGAAAAAAACTATTAATGGTAGGAGGATTTGATCACAAAACAGGAGAGAAAAAAGACTTATCTCAAAGTTATGTAGACTTAGAAAAGGTTGCTAAACAAATTGATCCAGAATGTAACATTATTTATAGGTGGTGTACCGAAGATTGCATTACATTAGATAAAATTCCATATATTGGTGAATTTTCTAATATGATGCCAAATGTATATCTAGGTACAGGATATAACAAGTGGGGGATGACTAGTTCTAATATTGCTGCCAATATTATAGTAGATAAAATTTTAGGAAAGGAAAATCCTTATGAAGAAGTATTTACCTCCACAAGAATGGAACCAGTCAAAAATCATCAAGAAGTAGGAAATATTGTGAAAGAAGTAACACAATCATTAATTGTCAGTCAATTTAAAATTCCACAAGAAAAGTTAAGTAATATTAGTATCGGAGAGGGTGGAATTGTAGAAATAGAAGGACAAAAAATTGGAATTTATAGAGATGAAAATGATAGGATATTTGCTATTAAACCAACTTGTAGCCATTTAGGATGTGAATTAACATGGAATAACCTAGAAAAAACTTGGGATTGTCCATGTCATGGCTCGCGTTTTACCTATACAGGAAAATCGATTTATGACCCTAGTATTAGAGACTTGCAAAAAATAGAGATAATTGAATAGAAATGTATTATTGCAATTTATAATTGCGTCAAGTGAAAAGTTAAATACAATCTATAATTGAATAGAAATTTTTTAAAATCTCTTTCAAAATAAAAATAAAAAGGATATAATAAAAACAGTTTAAAATATTAAAAAAAGGAGAGAGATGAAAGGTGAATCAAATTCTAATTACACAGAAAGTTTATGTAACACCAGAACTAAAAAAGAAAAAAATGATTTACAAAATAGAACTATTTTTGTCTGTATTTTTAATTTGCCTTCTCTCCTCTTATTATATCTATGCAGAATACGATAGAAACAAAAGTGAACAAGTATCTAAAGAAATATTAGCACAAATCAAATATCAATTAGATGACACAGTGAAAAGTACAGAAGATAATGTACTTGTTGTTATCTTAAATGAAGAACAAGAAAAAGAGCATGAAGAAAAAATGATGCAAAAACCAAAAATTGATACAGCAACTTATGTATCTACTGATGGGGTAGAATATACCACAGAAGCAATATTAAAAATACCTAGTATTGATTTAGAATATGTAGTGCTTTCTGATACTTCGCCAGATTTATTATTTGTATCTTTGAATAAATTTTTTGGACCAGATTCAAATGAAATAGGAAATTATTGTATTGTAGGACATTATTATGAAAGTGGAAAAATGTTTGGAAATTTACATAAACTAAAAAATGGTGATGTTGCAGAATTAACAGACTTATCAGGAAGAACAATTCAATATGAAGTATATGACCAAAAGGTAGTAGAACCAGAAGATACCAGTTGCACTAGTCAAAAATGGACAAGAGATAACAAAGTAAGAGAATTAACATTAATTACTTGTACAAATCATGGAACACAAAGATTAGTAGTAAAATTAAGAGAGAGGATAAGTGCAATAACATGTAAATAACTTTTATTAAGATAAAAATATACTATAATATAACATCAATTGAGATACTATAAAATAAAAGGGATAAATTAAAAAGGAGTAAGAAATGTTATATAAAAAATTGTTAATTATTTGTATAATAATAGTTATTTTTATTAGTTTAGGGATAACATTTTATCTATTCAATAGGAATAAAAACAATGATACTAATCAAATGGAAATAAATAGTAATTCTACTATAGATGAAAGAATTAAAATAGGGCAGAGGTATAATTGTATAACTGCTGGTTATGAGGGATATTTAGTTTTCAATAATACAGATGAATTTGAACTAAAAGTTGGTCTTATTAGTATGAATGATGATACCACTATGAGGGGAACATATACCATACAAGAAGATACAACAGTGTTGCATGTAACATATAATAGCTTGTATCTAGTAAATGATACAAATGAAATGAATTCAACATTTTCAGAATATAATGAAACTGTTGAAATATTAGAAGATGATATCCTAAATTTTGTCACAATAGACAATATAACATTTACTTTCCAATTGGAAAGTGTGACCAATACAACTAACAATAATAACTTATCAAATGGAGAAAGTGCTATAATAGATAATGTAGAAAAAATAGATAGAAAAACATTTGTAAACAAATTAACAGAAGAAAATAAGCAAGATATAAAACAATATATCTTAACTTCTAATGAATTGAATGATAATAAAAACTTTGTAGAAGATAGATTTGGAACAGAAGGAGAAGAAATTATATATACCTATGTGGATGTACAGGGAGAAAATTTAAATGCCACAATTTATGTGATTACACCAGCAGAAGAAATACCGGTTAATTTACATGAGTATGCTGATCAATTATATAATTATTTTGTTGTAAAAAGTATAAGTACTTTTGTACACCTATCAAAGAGTGAAGGAATATCAGATAGTGAGATAGAAAATGCAATAGAAGAATTAAACCTAAAAATAGAGAAGGAAATAGATTATTTTAAAGAATTTATACCTTTGAATGACCAATTAAAATCAATTTGCTATGGCTATTCAAAATATATAGATAAATATTATTCTTATATCCCTAGCGGAATGGAATATGAAAATGATAATTATGCCAAAACCTATGAAATGTATCCACCTGATGAAGGTTTGAACGAAACACATTCTTGGAGAAAATCAGGTTATTATTGTTCAGATGGAAGTGAATATTATCAAATATTAGATAATAGGCATATATTAAGAGTACAATATTTGAGAAAATATATCAAAGCAGAGAGCTATAAAGAAAATAGTAGTGTAGAGCTTGTGGCTTACGGGGTTTACCTTGACTTAAGCAATTTACCCTTACTTTTTAGCCAATTTGAAGCTGAAGAACTAGTATTAACAGGATATTTACCAAAAGATATAGAAGAGGCATTTGTGATAACTCCTGTTACAACAGTAACATCAGAAGAATATAATAATACAGAAAAACAAAAAGTATTTTATGATGAACAAAATAAATATATTCGTTCATATTTTGGCTTATAGAGTATCAATCAAAAAAAGTTCGCTAATCAAAAGTTAGTGAACTCTTTTTTAATATACATTTGTCGATTTTATAAAAAATAAAAGCACCAATAATGATGCTTTTGGTGCCAACGAAGTAGTTATCTACAACTTTTTGGATCTCATAACGATTGATACAAATATCAATCAATTTATATATAAGTTATTTAATAGAAATCGAGTATCTTAGCAAATTTTCTCTGCGAAAATTTGTTTTTTTGTATTGATTTATTATAAAATGTATGTTATATTAGATGATATAGGGAATGATAATAAGCAGATGTGGTTTTGCCACCAATTATACGAATTATCGTAGGAGAGCATTCCTGTGGAGAAGAAAAAATAAGGTTTGACATATAAAAAACCTCCAAATATAATTTAGGTGTAACAAATCTA
>CALXQF010000033.1 GCA_944390505.1 uncultured Clostridia bacterium
AGGAATGACCTTGGAAGAAGTAAAACAAGAATTGGTCAACCGAATCAATGAATATTTTAGTGAGATATCAAGTTAAAAATAGGACCATTGGTAACTGTCCCCAATGGTCCTATTTGAAAAACTAGAAAAAGGCTTGAAAAAAAGCTAATTTTAGAGTATGATAAATATGTGGAATTATAAAAAATGAAAAAATCTAATTAACGGAGGCAAGTATGAAAGTTATTTTATTAGATAATATTAAAGGCGTAGGAAAAAAAGATGAAATTATTAATGCAAGCGATGGATATGCAAGAAACTTTTTACTTCCTAAAAAATTAGCAGTAGAAGCAAACCCAGAAAATATGAGTAAATTAAAGGCAAAAGAAGATTCTCATCAATATAAAAAATCTGTAGAAAAAGAAGAAGCACAAAAAATAGCAGAAAAATTAAAAGGGATTTTACTAAAAATGGCAGTAAAGGCAGGCGAAAATGGAAAAATTTTTGGGTCTATTACTTCTAAAGAAATTGCAGATAATTTAAAAGAACAATATAAAATAGAAGTAGATAAAAAGAAAATAGAATTAAAAGAGCCAATCAAAACATTAGGAAGTTTTACAGTGAATATTAAATTATATGAAGGTGTAGTTGGAACATTAAAAATGCAAATGATTTCATCTAACTAAAGAATAAGTTTTAATAGTAAATCTTATAGATTATAATGTTTGAACAAATAAAAATTAGATTAAAATTTTATTTTGGGGGCTTAACATGGAACTAGGAAAAATTCCACCACATGATATAGAAGCAGAGCAAGCAGTTATTGGTAGTATGCTTACAGACAAAGATGCTATTATGTCTGCAGTTGAAGTATTAAAAGAAGACGACTTTTATAGAGAAGATAATAAACAAATTTATAGTGCTATTTTAAATTTATACAATCGTGCAGAGCCAGTAGATATTATTACATTAAAAACAGAATTACAATCTATGAAACAATTAGAAGCAGTTGGTGGACTAGAATATATTGCACAACTTCCAGATAAAGTACCAACAACTGCCAATGTGGAGCAATATATTAAAATAGTAGAAGAAAAATCAGCATTAAGGGCTTTAATTAAAACAGCTAATGAACTAATTACTTTAGGTTATGACCAAACACAAGAAGTAGAGGATATATTAGATACTGCAGAAAGAAAAATTTTTGATGTTATTCAAAATAGAAATCAAAAAGGATATGCAACAATCAAAGATATTTTAGTAGATTCTTTTACAGAACTAGAACAATTATACAATCAAAAACAACGTATTACAGGCGTTCCAACAGGTTTTGCAGATTTGGACTTCATGACAGCAGGACTTCATAAATCAGACTTAGTAATTGTAGCGGCAAGACCTGCTATGGGAAAATCTGCATTTGCTTTAAATATTGCAGCAAATGCGGCAGTAAGGGCAAATACTCCAGTGGCCATTTTTAGTTTAGAAATGTCAAAAGAACAGATGACAAATCGTATTTTATGTAGTGAAGCGATGGTAGATAGCAACAAAGTAAGAACAGGAAAAGTAGAAGATGATGATTGGCAAAAATTAGCTGAAGCATCGGGTGAACTTTCGCAATCACAAATTTTTATTGATGATACACCGGGTATATCTGTAATGGAAATACGTGCTAAATGTAGAAAAATGAAATTAGAAAAAAACATAGGAATGGTAATTATTGACTATATTCAATTAGTGCAAGGTAGTAATAGAAAAGGTGGAAGCCGTGAGCAAGAAATTTCAGAGATAAGCCGTTCTTTAAAAATTTTAGCAAAAGAAATTAATGTGCCAGTTATTGCACTTTCACAGCTTTCTAGATCAGTAGAACAAAGGCCAGACCATAGACCAATGCTTTCTGACCTTCGTGAATCTGGTGCAATTGAACAAGATGCTGATATTGTTATGTTTTTATATCGTGATGATTACTATAATCCAGATACGGAAAAGAAAAATGTGGCAGAAGTAATTTTAGCAAAGCACAGAGCTGGTTCAACAGGAACGGTAGAACTTTTGTGGCTTGGAAATTATACGAAATTTGCAAATTTGGATAAGTATAGGGAGTAAGCTGCTCCAATCACACTCACCTTTGGCTCGTTTGGTCGCTGCGCAGTGCAATCAAATTACTATATTTTAGCAATAATGTATTATATTAATAAAAAAGGAAAATAAAATGTTACAAGATAAATTAAAAAAGACGATTCAAAAATATAATTTAATAGAAAAAAATGATAAAATTGTGATAGGAGTGTCTGGTGGACCTGATTCGATGTGTCTACTAGATTCTTTATATTGTTTGAAAAAAGATTTGGAAATAGAGATTGTAGTGGTACATGTTAATCATATGATTCGTAAAGAAGCAGATGGAGAAACACAATATGTGAAACAATATTGCAAAGAACATGAAATTCCTTTTTATGTGAAAAGAGTAGATGTAGTAAAATTGGCAAAAGAACAAAAGCTAGGGACAGAAGCAATGGGAAGAAAGGTTCGTTACGAATTTTTTACAGAAGTTGCTCAAAAAGTAGGAGCAAACAAAATTGCAACAGCTCATAATGCGAATGATAATGCTGAAACAGTTTTAATGAATATGATAAGAGGAAGCGGAACTTCTGGACTAAAAGGAATTGAGATAAGAAGGGAAAGTGAGTATATATATATAAGACCTTTAAGAGAATGTACAAGGAAAGAAATAGAAAGTTACTGCAAAGAAAAAAAATTGAATCCTAGAATAGATCAGTCAAATTTTGAAAATGATTATACCAGAAACAAAATTAGAAATATTTTACTTCCTTTATTAGAAGAGAAGTTTAATCCTAATATAATTGAAACTTTAAATCGATTATCTGAAATTGCAAAAGAAGATGATGAGTATTTTTTAGAAATTGTTCAGCAAGAGTATGAAAATTTAAAAATAGGAGAAAATGAAAAAGAGGTTATTTTAAATTTAAAAAAGTTTAATTTATTACCAAAAGTGATAAAATCAAGATTATTGCTATATACTATTAGCAAAGTAGTTGGAGATACTCAAGGAATTGGTAAAGTACATATTGAAGATGTAATAAAACTTTGCCAAAACAATATTGGAAATAAATACATAACACCAAATAAAAGAATAAAAATATTTGTAAAAAAAGGAAAAATTTTTTTTACAAGTAAAACCAACCTTCCGTAAAGAAAGCCTTGATATAACTAGATTTGCTTAGTGAAAGTTTTGTGAAAATGCTTGCAATTCTATTTACTATATGGTATAGTCTAGTTTGTTAAAATTGGTGAAATGTATAATAAAAATAAAATTTATACAAGTAACCAATTAATATACTTAATGAAAGAAAGGTAAAATAAATAACAAGGAGGAACAAAGTTGAAAAATAGTATGAAAACATTAGCAATGTGGCTAATTATCTTTATTATTGTGGTTGTATTAATTAGCTCCATTATAGAAAATACAGATAATAAATTAGCTTATTCTGATTTAATTGCAAAAATTGAATCCGGAGAAGTAAATGAAATAAGATTATCCTCTGATGGAACAAAGGTAGAAGTAGAACTAAAAAATGAAAATTTTGCAAAAGAAGTAAATATTCCGAGCGTAGACAACTTAATGGAAAGTCTAAATGAGAGTATGCGAGCAGGTTCTGTTACTGTTACAAAAGAATCACAATCTATTTGGATGGTTATTTTTAGTTTATTAACACCATTTGGATTATTGATTATCTTCTTCATTTTCTGGTTTTTACTGATGGGAGGAACACAGGGAGGAAATAATGGAGCAGGCAAAACCATGTCATTTGGAAAAAGCCGTGCTAGAATGATTAATCCAACAGATAAAAATAGAGTAACATTTGATGATGTTGCAGGTGTCGATGAAGAAAAAGAGGAACTAGAAGAAATTGTAGAATTTTTAAAAAGCCCAAGAAAATTTACTGAAATGGGTGCAAGGATTCCAAAAGGCGTATTATTAGTTGGTCATCCAGGAACAGGTAAAACACTACTTGCTAAAGCAGTAGCAGGAGAAGCAGGAGTACCATTCTTCTTTATTAGTGGTTCTGACTTCGTTGAAATGTTTGTTGGTGTAGGTGCATCACGTGTAAGAGATTTATTTGAAGAAGCTAAAAGGAAAGCACCATGTATTATTTTTATTGATGAAATTGATGCCGTAGGACGTCAAAGAGGAGCAGGTCTTGGTGGAGGACATGATGAAAGAGAGCAAACTCTAAACCAATTATTAGTAGAAATGGATGGCTTTTCTGCAAATGAAGGTGTTATTGTACTTGCAGCAACTAACAGACCAGATATTTTGGATAAAGCATTATTAAGACCAGGTAGATTTGACAGACAAATTGTTGTATCAAACCCAGATGTAAAAGCAAGAGAGCAAATACTAGAGGTTCATAGTAGAAAGAAAAAATTAGCAGATGATGTGGATTTAAAAACAATTGCAAAAAATACTTCTGGATTTTCAGGAGCAGACTTAGAAAATGTATTAAATGAAGCAGCACTGCTTGCAGCTAGAAGGAATTTAACACAAATTGGTATGCAAGAAGTAGAAGACGCAATGGTGAAAGTAACAATGGGACCAGAAAAGAGAACAAGAGTAAGAAGTGATAAAGAACAAAAACTAGTTGCTTTCCATGAGGCTGGCCATGCGGTTGTTAGTAGATTTTTACCAACACAAGATCCTGTACATCAAATTTCGATTGTGCCAAGAGGTATGGCAGGAGGATACACTATGTATCGTCCAACAGAAGATAAATCATTTATGTCTAGAACAGAAATGGTAGAAAATATTATCTCATTATTAGGTGGTAGAGTAGCAGAAAAATTAGTGTTAGATGATATTTCAACAGGAGCAAGCAATGATATTGAAAGAGCTACACAAATCGCTAGAAACATGGTAACTAAATATGGTATGAGTGAAAGAATTGGTACAATTACATTAGGTTCTAATCAAGAAGAAGTATTTTTAGGGAGAGACTTTGCAGCACAAAAAGAATATTCAGAAGAAACAGCAGCAATTATAGATGAAGAAGTAAAAAGTATTATAGATTTTGCTTATAGAAAAGCAGCAGAAATTTTGCAAGCACATATGGATAAATTAACAGCTGTTGCCAATGTTTTACTAGAAAAAGAAAAAATTGATGGGGAAGAATTTGACCAGATTTTTAATGAAGAATAAATAAGATAAGAAAAAACTCTTTGGCGAATGAAGCTAAAGAGTTTTTTTGATGTATATTCTCTTACTTTTTTAAGAATAGATTATGCTTTTATTTTATAGTGTGATAAAACTAATAAAAAAGTAAAATGATGTAACAAAAAACTTCTTTTTTGACTCTTATGTATAGAAGGAGGGAAATGAGAGGGGGAAGAATTAATTAGTGAAAAAAATAGAAGAAATATATGTAGAATATTCGAAACAAATATATAGATATTTAATTAGTCTGACACGTAATGAGCATCTATCAGAAGAATTAACTCAAGAAACATTTTTCATAGCAGTGAAAAAAATTAATCAATTTAGAGGAGAATGCAAAATATATACTTGGCTATGCCAAATTGCAAAGAATTTATATTATAAAGAGTCGAAAAAACAAAAAAAGATAGATATGATACCTTTAGATATACTGGAAGAAACAATTAACAATCAAGATAATAATTTGGAAATAGAAACAATTAATAAAATGGATTTATATCAGAAAATTAATAGTTTGGATGAAAAATCAAGACAGGTTATCTATTTAAGATTGATAGGAGAGTTTAGTTTCAAAGAAATAGGAGAGGCTTTAAATATTAGTGAAAATTTGGCAAGAGTAATATTTTATAGAGGAAAACGAAAAATAAGGGAGGGTGATTGAAATGAAAAAAAGTGAAGAATGTAAGATTGTACAAGATTTACTGCCAAGTTATGTAGACAAAGTAACAAATGAAGAAACAAATCAATTCATAGAAAAGCATATAGCAGAGTGTGATGAATGTCAAAAAATATTAAAAGATATGGGAGAAGAAATTGTACTAGATAAAATTAGCCAAAAGAAAGAAATTGACTATTTAAAAAAAATAAAACGTAAAAATATTTTTTCTATGCTTTTGGTAGTAATAGTTGCATGTATTTTAATATGTATCGTGATTAAGTTTGCTTTCTTCTCTTCTCATGTAGTTGTTTATGATGAATATGGAAGAAAAGATTATATTCAAACATTTTGGAATTGGTTAATAGATACTACCCCAGAAACTTTTGAAGGTTCCAACCTTTCACATATATTTGTTACTTATGTATCAGAATATCAGGGATATGAAGAGCAACCTATTCAGAATTTAATTATTTTTACATTTGATGAAGAAAAATGTATAGGAGTTAGATGTATTCTTAAAGGAGAACCTATTAAAAGTGATAAGGAAAATTTCCAAAAAAATTATATTGCAGATGATTTTAGTTCAATAACAAATATTCATATAGAAGCAGATACTATTTCATATAATTTAAATATTTGGAATGGAAAAACAATTTCAGAGGTAAAAGATATAATTTATGAAAATTATCCATCAGCTAGTATTGAGGAATATTAAAAGAAGGAGGAATTAACCTCCTTCTTAATAAAGAAAGTAGCTATCGTTTACTTAAAAGAGCTTAATTAGAAATAGGTTATTCTCCTTTAATTTGGCTTAATCTGGAAAGGTCTGATGAACTATTGCGACATAGAGTTGTTTTCCAGAGCTAATTGGAATAAATTGTAGAGTATAAGTTCTACCTGCCACAAAGGAACAACGCTTTTGATAAGTGGAATTATTCAAACTTTGGAAGAATGTATCATTGTTTCCTGTACCGCCAGAAAGAGATACAGTTGCTTGTGCAGTAGTCCTTACTGTTACAGTATAGGTTGTTGTTTTAGGAGCTGTAAACCGAATTGTTTTAATCGTTGAAAATTCGTTGCTTTCATTAACCAAGTAAGTAGGATAAGATTGAGGAGCAACAGATGTGTTCTCGTGAACCGTATCAGGTTGAGTAAATGCTTCTGTTGCATAAGCAGTGACAGTGAACATACTGATTGTGAAAAGTACAGTTAGCAGTAGAGAAATAAGTCTTTTCCGGTTAAATTTCATGCTAGTACCCCCTAGATACAAGATAGCTACTTTCAATATTCAAAATAATATATAAATACTATATCAAATTGTATTGATACATAAAAGCTAAAAGTAAAAAATAGTAAAAAGTAGTAATAAATAGTAAATCAAAAGGAGCAGTGTATGTTAAAAAAATAAAATAAAAGACGAACTTTTTAAAATAGGATATAATCCAATTCATTTAGGAACTACGTATTTGTGTGATGCCATATATATTATATCCAATAAAATGAAATATAATTTTAATTTAGAAAAAGATGTATATGGAGAATTAGCTCAAAAATATCATAAAAATTCCAAAACAATACAATCTAATATTATAAAAGCTACAAATTGTATTATTATTAACGAAGATTATCTTAAAGAAGAATATAATCTGCTCAATATTAAGAATATAAAGATTACTCCAAAATTAGTAATAGGAATTATTTTAGAAAAGGTTAATGAGGCAAATAAAAATAAATAGGATATCTTAAAAGTATTTAAGATATCCTATTTATTTTTATTAATCTCCCAAAGTCACCTTAACAACCGTACCTTCCTCCACAGCTGTACCAGCAATTGGATCTTGACTTACTACTACACCAGAACCACTAACACTATAATTTAAGTTTCTTTCTTTTAATAGATTTTTTACTTGTGATAAATTCTTTCCAATTAAATCAGGTACTTGTTTAGAAACTCGTGTATTTTCTTTTTCTGTATATAATTTTATGACAGAGTTTTTTAGCAAAGAAGAGCCTTTTACAGGGTATTGTTCTGTTACAATTTCTGTAGAATCTGCAGAAGTACTACAAGTAAATCCAGCATTTTCTAAAATCTTGATGGCTTCTCCTACAGTTTTATTAGTTACATCTGGTAACAAAATTGTATCATCATCTTCTTCAGAATTTTCAGAAGCAATTTGCAAGTATGGTAATACTTCAGACAAAATTTGACTTGCTACTGGTGCTGCTACAGTACTACCATTAACACCTTTTGCACCTTGAGGATCATATAAAGTAATTAACAATACAACTTGAGGATTTTCTGTAGGTGCAATTGCTAAGAATGATGCAGTATAGCCCTCATCTCCATTACTATAATCTCCCTCAGAAGTACCAGTTTTTCCAGCAATAGAATACCCTTTTACAGCAGCATATTTACCAGTTCCATCTGTTACAACAGTTTCTAACATATTCATCATAGTAGTAGCTGTTTCTTTAGAAATGACTTGTCTAACTTGTACTGGGTCAATTGTAGTAATGGCACCAGTATCTGTATTTTTAATTTCTTTCACGATCCTTGGTTGCATTAACATTCCATCATTAGCTACACTACATGCAGCTGTTATCATTTGCAAAGGAGTAATTTTAAATCTCTGACCAAATGACATTGTTGCAATTTCTAATGGTCCGACATCTTCTAAGTCCCAGAAAATAGAATTGCTTGCTTCGCCAGTAGTTGCAATTCCAGTTTTATCAAAAAATCCAAAAGCATCATAATATTGGTAAGCAAGAGAAGCACCTATTTTTTCACCTATTTGCATAAAAGCAGGGTTACAAGAATTAGCTAAGGCTTCTCTTAAGCTTTGTTTGCCATGTCCTGCAGTGTGAGAACAGTAGATTTTACTTCCATAAAGTTCTTCATATCCAATACAATTATATATATTTGCTTTATCTGGAGAGGCTAAATTTTCTTCTAAAGCAATAGAAGCAGTAATAATCTTAAAAACAGAACCCGGTTCATATGGGTCTGAAATAGCACGATTACGATATAAACTATTGAGAGTGTTAGTCTGTTCAGAAGAACTTAATTTATTCCACTCTTTTTCTGTCATATAATCAGGCATAGAAAATGGTGTATTTAAGTTATAATCAGGGTAAGTAGCCATTGCTAAAATATCTCCAGTTTTTGGATTCATTATAATAGCGTTCCCACCACGACCACATTCATTTTCAATACAAGCTTGCTCTAAATATTTTTCTACAATTGACTGAATATTGGCATCAATGGTTAAAGTAATATCACTACCATTTTCAGCAGGAATATAAGTTTGATTTTCATCAGGAATATATTCTTGAATAGCATCTTGTGCAGCTACTACTCTACCAGGTGTGCCAGTTAAGACATCATCCCATGCCAATTCTAAGCCTTCTAAGCCTTGATTATCATCACCACAAAATCCCATTAAAGAAGAAGCTAAATTGTCATAAGGATAATATCTTTTGGTATCTTCATTGATATTAATACCAGAATAAATTTCCTCTTCATCCATCCATTTCTCTAGGGCATCTATCTTGTCACTTTCTACTTTTCTAGCAATTGTTTGAAAAGTAGAATCGCTAGAAACTTTTTGTAATGTTTCTTCATAGTCTAACTCGAAAATTTCAGAAAAGGCCTTGGCAACTTTCTCTTTTAAATCTGCTGTTTTTTCTTCATCAATTTCATCACCATCTGTTACGACAATTCTAGAAGGATCAATACTAACTGTATCTACTTGTGCACTAATTGCTAATGCTTTTCCGGTAGAATCATAAATAGTTCCTCTTTTAGGACTTATCGTACTACTCTTAATTAATTGATTGTACATCTGCTCTTTTAAATCTGCACCTTGTACAAATTGTAGAAAGGCAATACGGGTAATCAGTAATAAAAAAAGAATAAAGATAATGAGCATAGAAATACGTAATTTCTTAGGAATGGTATAAATTTTTTTTACTTTACTTTTCATTTTTCCTCCGTTAAAGAATGTTTTTTGTTTGTTAAAACAAAAAATAGTTCATTATCACTTATTATCTTTTACATTTTATTACAAAAGAACCTATAAATCAATAAAGGGCACATGAAATTTACAAAAAAACTTTAGAAATTTTATTATTATTTCTAAAGTTTTCAATTTAAATTTTTAGCTTCTTAATGATTTTAATTTCTGCATATAATTTGTCAATTAATTCTTCTCTATTTTTTAAAGCTTGCTGATATTCTGTTAAAATTTGTCTAAAGTTTCCAAAATTTTCGCCTTCTTGGAACAATAATTTCATACCTTCATGGTAATATTCTTTTGTTTTTTCCTTATTAGAATTGTCTGCTTTCTTCTGATAACTATCAATAATTTCTAAACGTTTAATTTGTTGTTTTAAGTATTCTACATAATCCATAATACAACTAATTTCATATAATGTATCATCAATAACAACTTTGAATAATTTTTTTAAAACAGTTCCATTAATTTTTCCAGATTTTTCTTTTTCTGCTAATTGATCTAAAGCAACAAATTTAGGATCAGGCTGTGCATCTTTAATTAGATCTTTTAAAGTTTCAGAAATATTTACGTGAGTAGTATATTGCCTTTTAGTAACTAAAGCATCATACTCATCTGCAACACGAATAATTTGGGCTTCATAAGGAATATCTTTTTTTGAAATGCCATGTGGATATCCTGTGCCATCTAATGCTTCGTGGTGATCTAATGCTGCTAAAGAATAAGGACGAAGTTTTGGATCTTTCATTAGCATATTATAGCCTAAAGTAGTATGTGTTTTCATGACTTCAAATTCCTCGGGAGTTAGTCTAGCAGGCTTGTTCAAAATTTCAGGAGGAATAAACATTTTTCCAACATCATGTAAATAACCGCCAATTGTACAATGAACCGTATAAGAAGTTTTACATCTTAAATATTCACAAATCCTACATACTAGGTTTGCTACATTTTCACTATGCCTCCTAGTAAACGGATCTAACCTTTCTAGTACATCTAATTGGTAACGCATAATTTGGTCTAAATTATATGATTTTAAGTTAATTGGGCTATAAAAATCGAATTTTTCTTTAAACATCTTTTTTCCTCATATCTTTCGTATTTTCATAATTTAATCATACTACAAAAGTAAAAAGAAGGCAATAGGGGAATTTTATGTTTATTTATT
>CALXQF010000034.1 GCA_944390505.1 uncultured Clostridia bacterium
TAGTAATATCAACTGCTTTAAGGAGTAATACCATGATACGCAAATTTTGGCAGTAAAATAGGAAGAGTTCAGAGGAAGATAGATACAGAAAGCAGATTGAAAAAGATAAAAAATAAATAACAAAATTGTGTCATCAGTGGAAACACAATATAAAGAATAAGGAAGTGAATATTGCTATATGACTAATAAAAAAGCTGAAATTACTATTCGTTCAAGTGCAGCTGAATATCTAACTTATGTAGCAGCAATAGGAGATAGTCCAGAAAGCATAGAAGTGAGATATGAAGATGAAAATATATGGTTAACTCAAAAAATGCTTGCAACTTTATATGGAGTGAATGTGGCAACAATAAATGAACACATTTCAAATATATATAAAGATAATGAACTTGAAAAAAATTCATCTATTAGGAATTTCCTAATAGTTCAAAAAGAAGGCAACAGAGAAGTTTCGAGGAATGTTGCTCATTATAATTTGCAAATGATAATAGCTGTTGGATTTAAAGTTAATAATGAACGAGCAGTACAATTTAGAAAGTGGGCAAATCAAATTGTAAAAGATTATACCATAAAAGGTTGGGTAATGGATGACGAACGTCTAAAAAATGGAGGTTCTATTCTAACAGAAAAATATTTTGAACAACAATTAGAACGTATAAGAGAAATAAGAATGTCAGAAAGAAAATTCTATCAAAAAATTACTGATATTTATGCAACCTCAATAGATTATGATAAAACTGCAAAAGCAACAATTAGATTTTTCACTAGTGTTCAAAATAAACTTCATTATGCAGTATCGCGGAAATACAGCAGCAGAAATCATATACAATAGAGCAGACCATAAAAAAGAACATATGGGATTAACGTCATGGGAAGGAGCTCCTGATAGTAAAATACATAAATATGATGTTGCTATTGCCAAGAATTATTTATCAGAAACGGAAATAGGTCAATTAGAAAGAATGGTATCTGCATACTTAGATTTAGCAGAAATGCAAGCAATCAGACATATTCCAATGACAATGGCAGATTGGGAAGAAAGATTAAATGGCTTCTTGAAATTATGGGACCATGAAGTTTTAAAAGATAATGGAAAAATATCAGCAGAAATGGCGAAACTTCATGCAGAAACAGAATTTGAAAAATACAGAATAATACAAGATAGAATTTATGTATCAGACTTTGATGAACTCTTATTAAAGTCTAAAAATATAGGGAAAAAAAAGAACAAATAATACTAAAAGTTATTATGTGTCGATAAATAGCACTTTCAGAGGAAGATAGGTACAGAAGAAGATTGAAAAAGATAAGGAGAAAAAATATGATACATAAAGTGAGAATAGTAACATCCTACCATGAACCAGATATAGATGGAATAGCATGTATGTATGCATATGCAGAACTTTTGAATAAACAAGGTGAAAATGCTCAATATTTTATTTGGGGTACTCCAAAGCAAGAAGTGAGTATTGTTTGTAACATGTTTGGAATAACATTAAAATATTTAAAACCAGAACAAATTGCAGAAAGCAGTGAATTTGTAATTGTTGATTTTAATGGGAAAGACCAATTACATGGTAGTATAGAGCCAAACAAGGTAATTGAGATAATAGATCACCATGGATTAAGTAAAACACTACAAAACTATACATCTATACAAAGACTTCAAATAGATAGGGTAGGTGCAGCAGCTACAATTGTGACAGAAAGATATATGCAATCTAAATTAACTCCATCAAGAGAATCTGCTATCTTGTTATTCTATGGAATTATTTCAAACAGTATTAATTTAAAATCAAATATTACAAAACAAAGAGATATTAATGCTTGTAAATGGCTTAAAACTGTTTGCAAAGATATTTCTGATGAAAAGATAAAAGAAATATTTATCAAAAAATCTAACATTGAAGATGATAATTTGCGATTTGAAATGGAATGTGAGCTTCCAAATACTTTTCCTGATTTTAAAGTAATCATAGCGCAATTAGAAGTAGCCAATATAGAAGAATTCTTAAAAGAGAAAAAACAACAAATTCTTAATATTATGCAAGTTGCCAAAAAAGAAAAAGATGTTGACTATATTTTTGTCAATTGCGTGGATATTTTAAACGGATATATTATTGTATTTCCTGCTGATGAGCAAAGCAAGCAATTTGTGACAAAGACATTCGGGTATGAATTTAATGAAAATAATGAAGCAAGGATTAATAGAATTATTCAAAGAAAAGATATGACTGCGATTTTAAGAGAAAAATATAACCCTAAAATGAATTAAGCTAAAAACAATGGAAAAGATAGTTGATTTTCAAATTAAAAATATGAATAAAAAAGGAGGAACAATGGAAATTATTTTAGCAAGTAATAATAAAAATAAGTTAAAAGAAATAACTAATATTTTAAAACCTTTTGACATTAAGGTAATATCACAAGAAAGTGCAGGGTTTGATATAGATGTAGAAGAAACAGGAACCACTTTTGCAGAAAATGCAGTTTTAAAAGCAGAAGCAATTTATCATCTTTCAAAAAAACCAGTTATTAGTGATGACTCTGGACTAGAAATTGACTATTTACATGGTGAGCCAGGGATTTATTCTAAAAGATATGCAGGAGCAAATGCAACAAACCAAGACAGAATTAATAAAATACTAAATTTAATGGAAAATGCAAAAGAAGAGGAAAGAACAGCAAGATTTGTTTGTGCTGTTTGCTACATAGATGAAAAAGGAGAAAAGCATCTTTTTCAAGAAACCTGTGAAGGAACGATTTTAAAAGAACCTAGAGGAGAAAATGGTTTTGGTTATGATCCTATCTTTTTATATAAAGATAGAACATTTGCGCAAATGAATGGTCAAGAAAAGGACAAGGTTAGTCATAGAGGTAAAGCACTAAGAAGAATGGCAGAGTATTTTAAAGGAGAAAACAAAAACTGAGAATAGAGTAAGTCATGAGACTAATAAAAAGAAGGTAATATATTAAAGCAAATGATGAATATAGATAATGAAAGGGAGATAGAACCTTGAAAAGTGATGTGACAATAAAAGGAAATAGAAAAAAAGATTACATTATCTTTGTGGTCATTTTTATAGTAGCCTTAATTCTGTTTGCAGGCTATTTAACCCCACATTTTGCAACAGACCTATATCGAGTATATGATAAAACATATATAGAATATGCTAAAGAAAATTCAATTTTAGACGGAAGGGTAGTACAGTTTTTTATAACAAATGCATTAGATTTATTTCACATTTCAATAGAAGCAAGTAGCGTCATAACTTCCGTTTTGGCAATTTTAGTATCTTGTATTGCTGTTGTTGTCATAAAAAATGAAGTGGAAAAATATAAGCAATTGAACAATAAAATAGCGCAGGTATTTTTAATAATAGTTTCCTTTTTTACAATATTTAATTTTATGTACATAGAAAATATGTATTTTCAAGATTGTTTAGCAATGGCATTTAGTATCTTATTTTATATTTTATCTGCAAAGTGTATTGTAGAAAAAGGAAAACATTATTTACTAAAATCAGGATTCCTAATGTTATTAGCAATTTTTTGCTATCAAGGTACCATTTCTTGTTTTTTTATTACAGCACTAGTATTTTCTATCTTAAAAGAAAGTAATTGGAAAAACATATTAAAAAATATGTTAATTAGTATTGTAATTGGTATTTTTAGTATTTTCATCAACCTAATATTTGTAGCCATCATAGAAAATGCGTTACATTTAGAACAAGGAAGAGGGTTTGCACCAAATGAATTATTAGGTAATATTCTCTACATATTTGAAAAGTGTACAGACGTATTACTTTATACGGGAAATTTATATCATTCCCATTTCTTTATCATATTTTTGTTACTAATTGAACTTTTATTGGTAATAAAATTAGTAAGAGAAAAAAATCCCAATACGGATTCTATTTTAATAGAACAGTTTATTATCATAGTGTTTGGTATTGCATTTTCTTTTATTACTTCTGTGTATAATTTAGACGGATTTCATTCAGGGAGAATTAGATTTTCTATAGGAGCTCTCATAGGTTTTGTGTTAATACATATTATCGTTAAGACAAACTTACTAGAAAAAAATACTGGAATGAATATTTGGTTAAGAATAGTTTCAATCATTTATTTTATAACAGTTAGTTTTACCATTGTTACCAATATAGCAACTGTAAAGCAAGTAAATGAATTAGATAAAGCACAATCATTAGAAATTGGAAATTATGTGAAAAGTTATGAAAAAAATACAGGAGAAAAAGTAGAATATTTAGCAATTGTAATAGAAGAAGGGAAAGTAGGGTTAGCTTATTATCCAAATTTATGGTATACAGGAAGTATTACAACATGTAGTGCTATTAGAACAAAGTGGTCTGCTTTAGGTGCAATTAATTATTATAATCATACTAGTCTTCAAGAAAAGGAGACAACAGAATTTGATATAGAGCAGTATAGAGAACAAGTAGATGAAAAACAGTATTTATGTATTGGCAATACGTTATATATTACTTGTTATATGTATTAGCAACATAAAAATGGAACAATTATATAAATTGGATAAGAAAATAAAAGATAATTGAAAAATAGTATCATAGAAAATAAATATATTAAAAATATAAAATTGATAAAAGCTTTCAAAATAATGAAAGGAATGATAAGAAAAAATGGATAAAATTGTCTTGATTGATGGAAATAGTATATTAAATAGAGCATTTTATGGAATTATGGGTTCCAAGATGTTAACTACTCCAGATGGAAAATATACAAATGCAGTATATGGATTTTTGGCTATTTTATTTAAAGTACTAGAAGATATACAACCAGAATACTTAATGGTAGCTTTTGATTTAAAAGCACCTACTGCTAGGCACAAAATGTATGAAGGATATAAAGCAAATAGAAAAGGCATGCCAAATGAACTAGCAGAGCAAATGCCAATTGTCAAAGAAATATTGCAAGCAATGAATATCAAGATTATTGAAAAAGAGGGATATGAAGCAGATGACGTATTAGGGACTATTGCCAAAAAAGCCGAAAAAGAAGGATTAGATGTTACCATTGTTTCAGGTGATAGAGATACTTTTCAGCTTACATCAAAACATATTAAAGTACGTATTCCTCATACGAAATTGGGAAAAACAGAGGTGGACGTTTTTGACGAAAAAGCAATTTTAGAAAAATATGGTGTCACACCAAAACAATTAATAGAAGTGAAAGGATTGATGGGTGATACTTCTGACAATATTCCAGGAGTTCCAGGCATTGGTGAAAAAACGGCACTAGAATTAATTAAAACTTATCAATCTATTGATGAGCTATATGATAAAATTGAGAAAAATGAGGCTGATTTAAAGCCAAAAACAAAAGAAAAGCTAATAGAAAATAAAAATTTAGCAGAACTTTCTAAAACATTGGGAACCATTAACACACAAGTTCCAATTGAAGAAACAATCGAAGATTTGAAGAGAAAAGAATGGGATAAAGAAAAAGTGTATGAAGAATTTAAAAATTTAAACTTCAATCGTTTTATTGAAAGGTTTGACTTACAAGAGAATGCTTCAAAAGAAGAAAAAAATATTCATGAATTATTCGAAATTGAAACAATTGATATAGAAAAGTTACAAGGATTGCTAAAAGAAATAAAAGAAGATGGTATTTTATGTTATTGGCTAGCGAAAAAAGAAAATCATAGTCAAGATATTATTAAAAAGGATATTACAGCAATATATATTTATCATAAACAGAAAGTATATGAAATAAAGGTAGGAAACTTAAAAAATATCCTATTACCAAACCAAAACTCTAATTGCGATACGAACAAATTAAAAAAAGTCATGTTAGATTTTAAGCTAATTTTAGAAGATAACAAAATCAAAAAATATGGATATCATTTTAGTGAAGATTATGTATTATTCAAGCAAATGGGAATATTATTAGACGGAATTGATTTTGATGCCAAAATTGCGGCATATGATTTAAACCCAACTAATAACCACTATACAATAGAAGAATTAGCACTGCAATACTTAGAAATAGACATATCACAATATTTAGAATCAGCAGGAATCAAACAAGAAAAACAACTACAAATGAACCTGTTCCAAACTGAAGATAACAATCAGGATTTTGAAAAATATCAAAATGCCATGTATGTATATACAATTTACCAATTACATGATAAAATGATAAGCAAATTGCAAGAATACAATTCTGTTCCTTTATTTCAAGAAATTGAAATGCCACTTGCTAGAGTACTAGGAAATATGCAATATGAAGGTATTTACGTAGATAAAGAAGAACTCATTGCATTTGGGGATAAATTAAAAGAAGAAATAGAAAGTTTGAAACAAAAAATTTATCGACTATGTGGAGAAGAATTTAATATTAATTCCACACAACAACTTGGCGTTGTTTTATTTGAAAAATTAAAACTACCTGTGTATAAAAAAACGAAAACAGGCTATTCTACAGATGTAGATATTTTAGAAAAATTAAGACCAGAACATCCAGTTATTGAAAAAATATTAGAATACCGTAGTCTAATGAAATTGAACTCTACCTATGTAGAGGGGTTATTACCATATATTAATGAAAAAACACATAAAATCCATTCGTATTTCCACCAAACCATTACTGCAACAGGAAGAATTAGTTCTACAGAACCAAATTTGCAAAATATTCCAACAAGAGCAGAACAAGGTAAACAAGTAAGAAAAGCATTTAAAGCTATGCCAGGGAATATTTTCATTGATGCAGATTATTCACAAATTGAGTTAAGAATTTTAGCCCATATTTCGCAAGATGAAAATATGATGCAAGCATTTTTAAATAGAGAAGATATCCACAAACAAGTTGCATCTAAAGTATTTGCAGTACCAATGGAAGAAGTAACCAAGGAGCAAAGATCAGCAGCAAAAGCAGTTAACTTTGGAATTGTGTATGGAATTAGTGGATTTGGACTAGCAGAACAGCTAGGAATAGGAAGAAAAAAAGCAGAACAATATATAGAACAATATTTAGAAAAATACCAAGGTGTTAAAACCTTTATGGACAATATTGTGGAACAAGCAAAAGAACAAGGATATGTAGAAACATTATTCCATAGAAGAAGATATATACCAGAGCTTTCTTCTAATAATTATATGGTAAGACAATTTGGCTCAAGAGCAGCAATGAATACGCCAATACAAGGAACTGCAGCAGATATTATGAAAATAGCAATGATAAAGGTATTTAATAAATTAAAAGAAGAAAAACTAAATGCACAACTATTATTGCAAATTCATGATGAATTGCTCATAGAATGTAAAATAGAAGAGAAAGAAAAAGTAAAACAAATTTTAAAAGAATGTATGGAAAATGCTGTAAAGCTAGACATTCCGCTAGAAGTAGAAGTATCAGAAGCAGATAACTGGTATGATGTAAAATAGGACTGTTGGGGACAGACATCGTTGGTCCTAAAATATGCTAATGAAAAAATATTCTATGCATTTCATATGATTGATAAAAAGTCATACAGAATTAGTAATGAAAAGATAAAAGGGAATGAAATAGAATAAGGATAGGAGAAAATGCTTTGAACAAGATGATAAAGATAATGATATTTATTTTAATATTAATGATTATTTTAACTGCAATATTTTATATATTTGATTTAAAAACCGTGATATTAAAACAAATATATCCAAAAAAGTATGAACAGTATGTAGAGCAATATGCTAAACAATATGAAATAGATCCACTGCTAATTTATGCGATTATAAAAGCAGAAAGTAATTTTAATCCTAATGCAAAATCTAGTAGTGATGCAAGAGGATTAATGCAATTAATGGAAAATACAGCTGTAGAGCTATCTAATCAAATTAGTGAAGAAGAAGTCACTGCAGAAGAACTGTATGACCCGAAAACTAATATTGAACTTGGTACATGCTATTTTGCTAATTTATTAAATCAATTTCAAAATATAGGAGTAGCACTAGCAGCATATAATGCAGGAATGGGAAGAGTAAATGAATGGATTGAAAATGGGATTATTTTGCCAGATGGCTCTAATTTAGAAAATATTCCCTATCAAGAGACCAATATGTATGTGAGAAAAATTTTAAATGATTATCAAATATATCAAGAAATATATTAAAAAAATAAAGAAGAGTTTATCTAAAAAACAGATTGAAATATTACAAATATTAAATTTATATGACATTTTTATTACGAACAAAAATATAACAAAAAATGACAAATCATGAAAGCCTTGAGGCTGTACACACATACACACACCATACATTTATAGAAAAGTATGGAACAATTCTATTAATTTAGCCAAAAACACTAATCATCAGAACAATTTTGCTTTTTGTCAAACAAAAGGGATAACATTAATTGCTCTTGTTGTCACAATTGTGGTATTGCTCATATTAGCAGGAGTAACAATTAATTTGCTATTTAGTGATACGGGGTTATTTGGAAAGCCACAAGAAGCAAAAAACACATGGAATTATCTGTCAAAATAGTGAACATGGATATGCTTTAGCAACTACAAAAGATCCCACTTATGGAAATATAGAAACAAGTAGTAAAGCACAAACAGGAGAAACACCAACAGATTGTTTTAGTAATATCTATGACATTTTAGGAAATTGTGCAGAATGGACAACAGAATATTCTAATTACACGGTTAGCAGTTCTGCTTCCACTTGTGTTACTAGGAGAGGTCACTGTGGCATCAGTGACGGTTTCGCAGCTGGTCGTGGCAACAATGCCACAGAGTATTCCTACATCTACATTTCTTTCCGTCTCAGCCTTTATGAGTAGGACTGTTGCCATTATTAGTTGAGATAAAAAAATGGGAGATAGAAATTATTCTATCTCCTAAAGCCACAAAAATCAGAGCCATAAGTCGAAAAATATCAAATGCTGTCATACGATTTTTCTTGTTTCTTGCTTAAAATTATGGCATAAAATTCATAGAACATATTATGAAAATAACAGGATTAACAAAAGAGAAAGTAGAAAAAATATAATTCTACTCACTCACAATCGGATCCATTATCTGATACTTTCTAGAATAATCCTTTGTCTCTTCATTACTTTTATAAACTTCACTACGGTGTTTTTTCAAAAAGTCTGTTAAATCATATAAATCCACCCAAATTTGATTAGGACCTTCTTTTTGGACTTCATTGAAAATGAGCTGAATACCAAAATGCAAATGAGGAACATTAATATTATTCACATTTTCTTTTGTACTATACCCAGTCATTCCAAGATATCCAATAACATCACCTGCTTGCACAATATCTCCTTCTTCCAACCCTTCAGCATAGGGATGGTCTTTTCTTAAATGAGCATAATAGTAATACCTTTTTTGGTCAAAACTACGAATTCCAATTCTCCAGCCACCATATTGGTTCCAACCAACCGCTTCTACAATTCCACTTTCAATAGCAATAACAGGGGTTCCTATACTTCCTATTAAATCATGACCAAAATGCAATCTTTGATAACCATAAGAACGTGAAGCACCAAAATCATCATAGTGACTATAACCATAATTTTTCGCTAATGGGTGAAATGCTTTTATTCCATAAGTTTCTTCAAATTCAATTGTTTCTGTGACTTCTTCATTGTTTTCCTCTGTTGAGTTGCTTTCTAATTCATTATTGACATTACTTTCTGTAGTATCTACATTATTCGTGCTATTCTTTGTAGTATTTTCCTCTTTCTTCTTTTCTATTTGATAACTTCCAATAAATTCATGAAGCACAGAGCCATAGCCTTCAAAATAATAAGGATAATATTTCATATTTTGAGTTAATTCTTCCATCGTTTGACCACTTTGCAGCTTCCCAATTAGTTCATCTAAATCCTTTTGCTTGAATTTGGAAAAATCATTTCCATATTTGCAAGCTAAATAGGAAATTAATTCAATCCAGTTATATTTTATTTCTTCATTATTCACATGAGAATTGATATCTAAGCTAGATGTTTTTTCTAGTACACTATATGTAACATTAAATTCAAACCACTTGATATAGCTTTCCTCAGTTTTACTGTTTTCATCATTATTGGCACTAGACAATTGCCAAAAAGAAAAAGAGATTGTAAAAATAAGCAATAAAGTAAAACTAATGGGCAATATAAATTTTAATTTAGAATTAATCTTGAATGATTTTATCAACACAAATACTTCACCATTAAAAATCTATGTAGAAAAACAAAAAATATGATTGCAATTATAGGAAGGCATGATATAATTAACGATGTAAGTAATAAGGAAAGGAGATAAAGTTTTCCTAACACAAGTGACAATATATAACAGCATGCAATAAAGGGAAGGATAACTTTTCGTAGAAATAGATGAAAAAATATTATTTTACCTCAGAAAGCGTAACAGAAGGACATCCAGACAAATTATGTGATTTGATTTCAGATAGCATTTTAGATGCTTGTTTGGAGCAAGATGAAAATTCTAGAGTAGCAGTGGAAACATTTGCATCTAAGAATTTAATTACGATAGCAGGG
>CALXQF010000035.1 GCA_944390505.1 uncultured Clostridia bacterium
TGTTTCTTTCGCGGTGGTTTAATTTTTGGATAGATGCTCTTAATAAACTTTTGTCTACTTCATCTTCAATTCTTCTTGACGTAACATCTGGGTCTGTTCCTAAAATATCAGAGAGTAGAAGTTCATTTCCATCTCCATCTTGATTTAATGGTTCATCAATAGAGATTTCTCCTTTTATACGATTGCTCCTCCTTAAAAACATGAGGATTTCATTTTCAATGCATCTAGAAGCATATGTAGCTAGTTTGATATTTTTATCTGTATTAAATGTATTGATAGCTTTCATAAGCCCAATTGTTCCAATTGATATTAAATCTTCTATTCCGACTCCTGTATTTTCAAACTTTTTTGCAATATAAACTACTAGCCTTAAATTTCTTTCTACTAGAGTTTGCCTTACACTTTCATCTCCATTTGCTAACTTTTCTAAAATTTCATTTTCTTCTTCATTTGTCAGTGGCGGAGGCAAAGTTTGACTTCCTCCTATATAATAAATTGGAAGATTTTCTACTTCATTATTTCCAATATATCTTACATATAATGTATTAATACTATCCTTTAAAATTTGTAATAGGTTCACTGCTTTCACTCCTCTCTAATAACTCAAGTCCAATTAATGCAGAATAAGAATGGTTTTTGCTTAATTGCTCTGAAAAAATCCCTATAATCACATTCTGATTTTTTTCTTGTTCTTCTTCCTTTTGAATGATGACTTCATCTGCTTTTAATCCTAACATGAGCCCATTTTGCTTGCCTATTGAGGAAAATGGAATAATCCTTAATTTTTTTAAATACTCTTTTTCCTCTATTTCTTCTATGAAATTATTTTGATCACCTCCTATCAATTCATCTATATGATTAAGTAAATTTGCTGGTAAAATAGAATATAGTTCTTGCTTTTCTACTACAATAACAGGCATTCCTGTAATTGGTTCTTTTAACAAATTTCCCGTATCTAATATTGCTTTTAATGTAACTTGCTTCTCATTTATTTTAATTGTGACAATATAAATCATATCTTTTTTCTTCATTTTGGTTTTTACTACTCGAAATGCGATATAGGTAATAATAAAACCTACCACTCCGCCAAGTAATGCTATTTTTATTGGATAAGTTCCTACATAAACTCCATTTTGGATCAATACATCTTGTGGTCTAATAAAATATAACAAGGCAAAAGCACATCCCCCAAATGCAAATGAGATTAAATAGAAAATAACTAACTGTTTCCCAAGTTGCTTGATTCCTTTTGAATGATATGCCAAATATACCATAATCACTGATAATAATATTTTCATCTCTAACCTAGAATAAATTGGTAAAATATTCAAATAGGAAACAACTGCATAAACTCCACCTAGTAAGCCAGAAATTACTAACCTCCATTGTTTCATTTTGATTTTCATGATATATCCTGTTGCAAATAATATAATGTAATTCATACATAAATTTTCTAGTAACACAACATCTAAATAAATTGTCATGCTTGTTCCTCTTTATGATATTTCATTTTGCTATGAATGAATTCCATAGCTTTTTTAGTATACTCTCATTTATTTAAAAAGTATGTCATTTTATGAATGTCAAAAAAAGAAATTATCCCCTTTTTTTGAGCAAAAACGCATTTACGCAAGAAAAAAGTACAAGAATTTTAAATTTTTCTTGTACTATATTTTTATAGATATAATTTCTAGATAAAAATAAAACCCCACATAAAAGTGGGGATTTATTTATTCAAACTATATATTACAAAAGCGTAGACCGCGTAAGCGATCAAACGAAGTGGCTTTGCCACGTAGTGCGAATTGGAGCAATTTTCCTATTAATATGTGCAGAAAATCTTAGATTTTCTTGCACAATTGAAAATTGCGACACCAAGGTCAAGCGTTGTAATATATAGTTTGAATATATTTTATTATTAAAACCATTATTTAGTAGCTTTTCTTATTTCACACCTTTACTTTTTCTTAAAAAAGTAGGGATTTCTAGATTATCAGAAGAGCCTGTGTTATCTGCTACACTTGGAATAGAGTTTAACTTTTTATCCCATGCTTTATCAATAATGTCTCCTACTGCAATATTGCCAGATAATGGACCATCTTCTTTTTCGAATCCTGTTGCAATAACAGTAATAACAATATCTTCATCTAGGCTTTCATCAATTACTGCACCAAAGATAATATTTGCTTCTGGGTCAACACTTCTTTGTACTAGTTCTGCTGCTGTATTTACTTCATGTAATCCTAAGTTAGAACCACCTGTGATGTTAATAATAACACCTCTTGCTCCTTCAATAGAAGTTTCTAATAATGGACTTTGAATTGCTTGTTTTGCTGCATCTTCTGCTCTGTTTTCTCCAGATGCTCTACCAATACCCATATGTGCCATACCAGTATTTAGCATAATTGTTTTTACATCTGCAAAGTCTAAGTTAACTAAACCTGGAATTGCAATTAAATCTGATATACCTTGTACACCTTGTCTTAATACATCATCTGCCATTTTGAAAGCTTCTACAATAGAAGTTTTTCTATCAATAATTTGTAGTAATTTGTCGTTTGGAATGACAACTAATGTATCTACTTTACCTTTCATGCTTTCAATTCCGCGTTCTGCTTGTGATAATCTTTTCTTTCCTTCAAATGTGAATGGTTTTGTAACAACACCGATAGTTAAGATTCCCATTTCTTTTGCTGCAGCTGCTACAATTGGTGCTGCACCTGTTCCTGTTCCTCCACCCATTCCAGCTGTTACGAATACCATATCAGCTCCGCGAAGTGCTTCTGCTATTTCTGTTTTACTTTCTTCTGCTGCTTGTGCTCCGATATCTGGGTTAGCACCTGCTCCTAAGCCTCTTGTAATTTTTTCTCCGATTTGAATTTTAGAAGCTGCTTTTGAAAGTAATAAGGCTTGTCTATCTGTATTAACTGCAATAAATTCTACATTTTTAATTCCTGACTCTACCATTCTGTTAACTGCGTTATTACCAGCTCCACCTACACCAATTACTTTGATGGTCGCTGTTCCATCTAACATTGTGTTTTCTTCCATACTATTATCCATTATCATAAAGTTAACTCCTCCCAATTCTTTTTTATGGTATTTTCCTTACCTATATTTATTTAAAATTAAAATCTACGAATAAAAAAACTCTTTAATTCTTTCTAGTATTGTTTTAAAGAAATTTTCATTAGAGTCTGTGTCTATACTGCTTCCCACTGTTTTTGCAAATGGTCTAGAAGCAATATATCTAACTAATGCATATGCTGTTCTATATTCTGGTCTCACAATACTAATCAATCTTCCTGTTGCAATTTTCACTGGAATATTTAAAATAATTTTTCCTGCTACATCACTTTTATTGATATTAGTAATTCCTTGTCCTGTTAATACTACATTATTAATTCTGGATTTAATGCCTTGCATTGTGATATCTTTATTAATTAAAGTGAAAATTTCTTCTATTCTAGCTTCCATAATTTCAATTAATTGTGAACTACGAATGATTTTTTTGCCATTTTCATCTTTGCAAGTAGTTAATAAAATTTCATTATCATTATCAATAAAAGATTTTAGAGCTAGACCATATTGTCTTTTTAATTTATCAGCTTCTTCTTCTGATATATTTAATACATAGGCAATATCACTTGTAATATTGTTTCCCCCTAAAGGAATTGTATTAGTATATACAAAATTAGAACCTTCAAAAACTCCTATGTCTGTATTTCCTGCTCCTACATCTAGTAGCATGATATTATCATTTAATTCATTTGTATCTAGTACTAAAGTTCTTTCTGCTAATGTGATTGGAACTAATCCATCAATATCTAAATCTGCTTTTCTAAAAATAGATGCAAGTTGTCTCATATATTCTTTGTCTGCTAAAATCACTTGTGCTTTTAATGTAAAACTACCACTTAAGTTTCCAATAGGATCAGATACCACTTTTCCATTTTCTAAAATAAATTGATTTTCTACAATATCAATAATTTGTTTTCCTTCTGGAACATCAATATCTTTCACTTGCATAATACTAGAAGCAACGTCTTTTGTAGAAATTCCTGCATATTTATCTTTTGCTTCTTTTGTAATACTATTTTGTACAATAGTAACATACTTGCCTGGTATTGTTACATATGCAGAATTAATTTTTAGGTTAGCCTCTGACTCTGCTTCTTCTAATAAATGGCTTATTGAATTTGCAATTTCATTTTCATCTACAATCTTACCTTTTTGAATTCCATTACATGAGTGATTAGCAGTACATATAACTTCAATTTGATTAAAGTTGTTAACCTCTCCAATTACTAAACTAACTTTTGAGGTTCCAATGTCGATTCCTACAATTATATCTCCTATTGCCAAAGCTCATTCCTCCATTTTTGCTCTTCTTTTTAAATTGCTTTTCATCTGTTTCTTGGCTAGCAAAAACGCCTAGAGAGCGTACATTTTAGCTTTTCTTTCGTGCCATAAAATTGGCATTTTACTAAAATAAAAATAACTAGCTAATCGTTGGGTTAAGAATATTACATTTTGAAAAAAAAGTCAATAGGTTTGTAATAATTTTGTAATATTTTCGTAACAATTTTGACATACTGTTTTTTTAGGTTGCAAATTGTCATTTTTTGTTCCTACATAAGATTCTATATGACTAATTTGTTCAAACTAAATATATTGCAACGTTTGACCTTGGCGAAAGCAATTTTCAATTGTACAAGAAAATCTACGATTTTCTGCACATATTAGTAGGAAAATTGCTCCAATTCGCACTTCGTGGCAAAGCCACTCCGTTTGGTCGCTTACGCGGTCTACACTTTTGCAATATATTTAGTTTGAACTATACATTATTTATGAACCTTTTATATCCCCTGCATTTTCCTTCTTTTTGTCAATATGATTATCCCATTTTTCTAAATAATGACGTCTAATGATAGCTAAATTATTGAACATTCTACCTACAAATACTACAATGGCAGCTAGGTAAATATCCACATTTAGTTTTTGTCCTAAATAGGTAAGTAAAATAGATAATATTGCATTTCCAAAAAAGCCTGTGACAAAAATTTTTAAATCAAAATTCTTTTTTAAAGTAGAAGCAAGTCCTCCAAAAACAGAGTCTAAGGCAGCAATGATAGCAATGGCTAAATAGCCAGAATAAGTATATGGAACCATAGGTGCATAAATTCCAATTACTGCTCCTAAAATACATCCAATGACAATTGCAATTAGTATCATAATTATTCCTCACTTTCCTTCATATAGTTAATTTCTAAATTTCCACTATATTTTAAAATTTCAATATTTTTTCCAGTTTCAATTTCAATTTCCATTCCACTTGCTGTGTATCTATCAATGTATCCGCTATCTTTTAAGCTAAGTGTACTAGATAGATAAGTTTGGTTTCCAATTGCTTTTACTACATAAGGAGATGACACTCTTTGTTCTCCTACAATAATTAAGTCATCTAATGGTTGTGTAATAGAGGTGGAGCTAAGAACTCTAGCATCATTTATCGAAATTGCCTCTGCTCCTGCATAACGTAATTCATTCACTAGTTCTAAAAGAGCATAATAATCTTCCATATAATAATTTTCTGTATTTAATGTGATAACTATTCCTTCTCCATATACGTCTGTTTTTCCCAATCTCATATTTGCATTCGCTAAGTCTTGATCAATTAAATCAGATGCTTCTTCATTTTTTTCGATGGTATCTTGGTACTCTTGAATAGATTTTCTATTTTCTTCTAATAATTGTGCTGTTTCTTCATATTGTGTTTTCCATTTTGAAATTTCCGTCCTTAATTCTGTTTCCCTCATATTTTCAATTGCAGTAATATCGGTTTCCTCTATTGTTTTAAATTGCATAAACATAACAGCAAATAAAACAATACATACTACTCCAATAATAACTGTCATAATAATGTTATTCTTTTTCTCTTTTTTCAAATTGCTTTCCACCTCTATTCTTTATTTTTCATATATTGATAATTAATAACTCCATTGTATTTCTCTACTACAACATTTTCTGATTGAACAATATCTACTAACACTCCATCTTGTTTCATCCAATAAAGAGGTCCCCCTATCATATTTAAAGAACCAGAAAGAATACCTGTTGAGCCAATTGCTTTAATGGTAAATGGAGAGCTAATTCTTTCTCCATTGATTTTAATAATGTTCCCTTCACAAGTAATTGCCGTTGTTTGTATTACTCTGTGTCCATTAATAGAAATCGCTTCTGCTCCTGCATTATTTAATGCATTAACCACTTGAAGTAAGTCATCAAAATGTACAATCTGTGTGCTTAAGTCTAGTACTGGTTGTCCATCTTGCGTCATTCCTGTGTTATTATCTGCTAAAGTAATTTCTAGTCCTGGACCTTCTACTTGTACTAATCCTAAAATCATATTACTTCTCGTAATTTCTTCTTGTTTAGCTGTAGCAGTAGTATCATCTTGTGTTGCTACTCTTCTAATTTCTTCTAATGTCTTTTGTGATTCTGTTAGTTCTGCGTAAGCATTATCATACTGTTCTTTCCATCTTAATACTTCATCTCTTAAACCATTTTCAGTAAGAGATTGTGAAACTGTAGAGTTGCTATTTTGTACTGTTTTTAACTGAATAGAAATAGCAACAGTCAATATAAAACATACAATTCCCAAAGTAATTGCTATTTGCTTTTTATTCATGAAGCTCTCCTTTCTAAACTTTTCGTCTAAAAATTGCACCTTTATTACTTAAATCGGTATTAACAAAAATTTCTCCTTCTATATCTTTATTTTCTTCTATAATTTTTATGATATATGGTATTTTTGTACTTAAATTAGAGGTATCTCCCATATGTACAATCTTCTTTTCTTTTTCTAAAGTTAATATATAGTCTTGCTTGTCCGCTATATTAATTTGTGTTACTAAATCCGAAATACTGTTGCTTTCCATTGATTTCATAATTTGTAACAAATCATTGAGTCTTTCCAAATCATCTGTACATAGTCTATTTCCTGCTTTGATGTCTTCCTCTGATGTTAGGTATCCTGTAATAATTGGTGTATCTAATTTTTCTTGAGATATTTCTAGTAGATATCCTTGATTATTGATATATACATAACCATTACCAAAAGAAAGCATATAAGTTGGTGTTCTTTCTGTTACCTCAATGGTAATTCCATCTGGCCAGTTTCTTCTAATTGTTACAGTATCAATATAAGCATTTTGCTTAATAGCTTGTCTAATTTCATTTTTTTGTAATTGAAAGGTATTTTGTTCTAACTGAATTCCAGAAAGACTAATAATTTCTTCACTCGCAATTTTTTCATTTCCAGTTACTTGAATATTTTTAATATTGAAGAATGGTGATAGCATAAAATAAATAGTTCCACCAATAATAATAGCAAATATTGCCGTCCATTTAACAAATCGAAATACTTTTTTTCTTTTTTGCCTTGCTATTTCTTGTTGTTTTGGTGTTTTCTTCTTTTTTTGCTTTTGCTTATTTTTATTTTTGATTTCTTCATCTTCAATTCCTAGTTTTAGCTCAAATTCTTCTTCATACATCTTTTGTTTAGATTGTTTTGAGTTATTTTTTATATTTCTTCTATTTTTTGTAGTTTTACTTTTTGAGCCATTTTTTCTTTCTTTTTGCTTTGCGTTTTCCTTTTGTCTTTTTTTCTGTTTTACTTCTTCTTTTTGCTTTAATTTTTCCTGCTGTTTTTTTATATTTTTAGACTTGTTCGCTTTTTTACTGGTCTTCTTTTGTTTTGGTACTTTAGGCTCTGGCAAAGTTTTAATTCCGATAATAATTTCATTGTCTAAATCCAAAACGTTTTCATCTTTTGTACTTTTCTTTTTTTTCTTTTCCTTGGCCTTCGTTGCCATAACTTTTTCACCTTCTTTTTTATAATTTATATTCCTTCACTCTAGCATTCTCTTTTTTATTAATTATTGTTTCTTTCCCTATTTTCTTTTCATTTTAATCAGTGTTTCTCCATTCGCATCTTTATTTATCATTATTTTCTATTTTTATTTTTGCTCCTAATTTTTTCAATTTTTCATCTAGTTTCTCATACCCTCTTAATATATATTCAATATTAGTAACCGTAGTAGTTCCTCTAGCAGCTAACCCTGCTAATACTAAACATGCTCCACCTCTTAAATCTGTACTTTTTACTTTGGCACCAGATAATTTTCTAACACCTTTAATTATAGCTGTTTTTCCCTCTGTTGTAATTCTAGCTCCCATTCGTTTGATTTCTGCTACATAGCGATAACGATTTTCGAAAATATTTTCTACTACTACTGATGTTCCTTTCGCTATTGTTAAGATACTAACAAAAATGGATTGCATATCTGTTGGAAATCCCGGATATGGCATTGTTTTAATATCTACTGCTTTTAATCTTTTTGGTGCTTGCAAACATATCTTTCCTTTTGCAATTTGTATTTTGCATCCCGCTTCTTCTAATTTGTTAATAATCGGTGTTATATGATCTGGTGTTTTATAATTAATACAAATATTTCCACCTGTAATAGCTCCTGCACAAAGTAAAGTTCCTGCTTCAATTCTATCAGCCATTACTGTATAACTAATATCTTTTAGTTTTTTAACACCTTCTATTTGAATGACTTTTGTTCCTGCACCTTCTATTTTTGCTCCCATTTTATTTAAGCAATTTGCTAAGTCTACAATTTCCGGTTCCATAGCACTATTGGTAATAGTGGTTATTCCTTCTGCATAAATGGATGCTAAAATAATATTTTCTGTTGCCCCTACACTTGGAAAATCCAAGTCAATATTCGCTCCTATTATTTTATCACATTTACATGTAATAAATCCACCCTCTTCTGTAATATTTATTCCTAATTTTTTAAAAGCACTTAAATGAAGGTCTATTGGTCTTGCTCCAATATCACATCCCCCAGGATATGAAAACCTTGCTTCTTTAAATCTACCAAGTATTGCGCCTGCTAGAACAACAGTAGAACGCATTTGATGCATCAAATGTTCTGGTATATCTCTTTTTGTCATATTTTTGCTGTTGATTTCTATTTTACCATGATTTTTCCTCACCTTGCAACCTAAATATTTTAAAATTTCTAGTGTAATCTGTGTGTCGTGAATATTTGGTATATTATATAACCTTGTAATTCCTGGATTTAAAATACTTGCAGCAATAATTGGTAAAGAAGCATTTTTAGAACCAGATACTTTTACTTCCCCTTCTAGTCTTTTTCCTCCCTCTATTATGTAACTTGCCATTGGTTTCTTCACCCTTTCTTTTTGATTTCTGCTATATTTTATGTTCTCTTAACATAAAAGGTGAATTTTTAGTTTTATCGTTTGCTTCAATAAATGAATAAAAAAGCCCTAAAATTTCAAGTTATTTCTTGAAATTTCAGAACCTTTTTCAGTCGGTTACAAAATGTTGCCAACTAATTATTATCTTTTAGCATTTTAACCATTTTATCAAAGTCACTTTCTAATTGTTTCATTTCTCTATCTCTATATATTTCAAATTCTTTTTCAGCCTTTTCCATTGCTTCTTGATGAGATATCTTTCCTTTACCTTCAAGTAATTTTCTTTTATTTTGTATTATTTGATTATCTAATTCATTTATCCAATCATTCATTGTCATTGCTCTTTGTTCTAATGCTTGCAATTCTGCAAAATCCAAGAATTGCGAAACTAATAAATTCAACCTTTGTAATTCAATTTCTGAAAGATAATTTTTAGCAATTTTTACATCATCAATCGTAACATAATCGCCTTTAAAATTAGTCATTCCAACAAATGGCTTCTCATTGTCTACTCTGTCATATATCAGTCCCACTGCAGTATGTTCATGAACTGCAAAATGAAGTTTGTTTTGAACTGTCGCAAAAAATTTTTTGGTTAAATCAGAACGTGGATCATAATCTATTGATGTGGCATATATGTCTGTAACTTGCTGGTAGAAATTTCTTTCAGATGAACGAATATCTCTAATTCTTTGTAATAATTCTCTAAAATATCTATTTCCACCTTGTTTTAATCTTTCATCGTCCATTGTGAATCCCTTTTGTATATATTCGTGAAGTCTTTGAGTTGCCCATATTCTAAATCTTGTTGCCACTTGTGATTGCACTCTATATCCTAATACTATTATTATATCTAAATTATAATGGTCTATATTTCTTTTAACTTGTCTATTTCCTTCATTTTGAACTAACAAGAATTTCTTGTTAGTTGATTTTTTTTCTAGTTCATTATCTTTATATATATTATTTATATGTAA
>CALXQF010000036.1 GCA_944390505.1 uncultured Clostridia bacterium
TCTATCCTAAAATAGCTAAAATCTAATATTTTACAGTCAATAGCTAAGATTGTAATCCCTGTCTTTAGCTATTGACAACATTGTGGTACTCATTCTTCTGTACCTATATCATTTAATGTAGCTTTTGCTACTTGGTCTGGCATTCCAAATCTTTGACTTAAATATCGAAGTGATGCTGCCAATTCTCCATCTGGTCCACCATATTGTGATATGATAAATTTAGCCAATTTTGCATTTGGACATTTTATTTTGATTGGATATTCTAACACTTTATTATAAGTCCACATATTAGTCGATTCCTCCTTCCCATGGCCAAGGTTCTTCAAGCCATCTCCACTTATTACATGGATAGTAAATACTTAAAGGTCCATATATTCTTTGATATTGGTCTTTCAATTCTTTAAATTGTCTACAATATTCTCTGTGTAAGCATAATGCTTTTTGGTCATCTGAATGTGTATTCAAATATAATGCTAATTCTATAATAGCAAAATTCAAACATTTTAATTCATGTAGCATTTGAGCTCTTACTTCTCTTCTATTAGCACAACATTCCTCTTGATTTTGAGCACAACTACAATTCATTCCATCATCAGCATTTAAAGATGCCGTATTATATCCAAATGCAGCATTAATTCCTTGGGGAGTATAACTACAATCATAATTCATCATATTATGATTCATTGTATTTGCACTCATTGTGCTGTTCATATTACAGCCACAGCCACAATTCCTGTTTTCATTATCATTGCCTAACATTGATTACATCCCTCCCCAACTTCATTTGCATTTCTTAAATATTCATTTTCTTTCATGCTTTGGCATGGTTCATATGGACTCACTAATTCTGGAAAAATAGTTCCCATTTTTAGTCCACAACATGGTGTAAATGTTTTATCCATTTCTTGAATTGGCACATAACTTTGTGCAAGCATTGGATTTGCTGGAAATACACTTGGTTCTTCTTCAAATCCACAACCACAATTATCATAGTTCATTGCCATCGCATTTGCAGTATTTACCCCCATGCATCCGCAACCACATCCGCAGCCATTATTCATTGACATGGCTGTAGCATATTCTGCTGTTGTTCCTACATTATTGCATAATGTTTCAATTACTTCTGGATTATAATTGTTTTGGCAACAACATCCTCTATAACGATTAAACATGTTTCTTTTTCCCCCTTATTTTTGTTTTATACTACATTTTATGACAAGATAGAAGGAATCGTGCTAAAACTATTATTCTTTTTTACTTAAAACAAAATACCAAACATATTGCACAAAAATAAGAGATATTACAAACAATTTATGATAGATACACTGCTCTTCTACCAAGCTACACTCTCCTCTATAAACGGTTTACAATATCTCTTTTTTAATGATTATGGTTATTCATTTCTCATTATTTTTTATTCAAAACTCTTTTTCTTCGTTTTGGTTGGCTTTACGTAGTTTTTTATATTATCTCCCTCTATGTAGATTATTTTAATTATTTTTTCAATCTATCTTTTAAATCCAAAAATTCCTTTTTTTACTTCTCGTGGTTCTGTAATTTCTATATTTTGATTATCTATGATAACTTTTGGATTTGCATAAGTTAATTCCTGCAGTTTTTCAGAACCGATTAGTTTTTCTAATTGCTCTAAACTTTCATCTACATGACAATATACCGAATTAATCCTATGATTGTCAGAACCTAAAAAATGAATCATATTATGAGTCAATAATAATTTAACTGTTTCTTTTACTTCTTTTCCATATTGTCCAATGATACTTCCATAATTTGATTGAAATAAAACTCCCATTTCTATATAATCCAGTAACAAATTTGGATTTTTTTGTACATATGGATATCTTTCTGGGTGTGCCATAATTGGTACTTTTCCAGCTTGTAAAATAGAATAAATAACTTGTTCTGCATTAATTGGCTTTTCTCTCATAGATAATTCAAAAAGTACATATCTACTATTATTTAAGCTCATAGCTTGTCTATCTTGAATTAACTGCACAATTTCATCTGTTGCATAAATTTCATTGCCTTGGTATACCTTAATCCCAATTGCAGCAGCTTGTTCTTTTATTTTTTCTACTTTTTTTGCAATTTCATCACATGGTACTGTAAAATAATCTTCTCTATAATGTGGAGTTAAAACAATATCTGTAAATCCCGCTTTCTTTGCTTCTTTTAGCATTAAGCTAGTTTCGCCTATATCCTTTGAACCATCATCCACATCATAGACTAAATGACAGTGTATATCAATCATTGATTATCTCCATTTCTTAAACTCTTTTTCTGTTCTTCTATGTAGGAATTCATTTGATCTAATAGTTCTGCTGGTGACATATTTGGATCAGTTTTCATTTCTTTTTTTTTCATTTCTCTATTAGTAGAGTTTGTTCTATTACTTTCCATAGATGCTCTTGTTCTTGCTTCTAGATTAAGACTATTTGTAGTTCTTGCTGTTTTTTTACTAACTACCAATTTATCATTAGATCCATAGTAATAAGAAGAATAATATTCTTTTTGTTGAATTGGCATCTTGTTAATTACTACTCCTGCTATTTTTCCACCAACATTTAAAATATTGTTTTTTACTTTTTCTAATTCATCCATCTTTGTTTGTTTATAAGCACACACGATTAAAGTAGTATCTACATTTCTAGAAATAATTAAAGCATCAGTTACTAAGGTGGTTGGTGTTCCATCATAAATAACAATATCACATACTTTTTCCAATTGCTTCATAGTGTTTGCCATCATTTCAGAAACAAGAAGCTCTGATGGATTTGGTGGAACACTACCTGCTGGTAATAAATATAAATTTTCTACTTCTGTTGACTTAATATAATTAATAATATCATTATCACTTGGCTCTCCATTATGGTTAATACCAGATAAATAGTTAGAAAGTCCCGGTACTGGTGATACTCCAAAAATGGAGAATAGTCTTCCTTTTCTCATATCACAATCTACTAATACTACTTTCTTTCCTGCCTGTGCAAATGTTGTTGCTAAATTGGCAGATGTCCAGCTTTTTCCTTCTGATGGAGAAGTTGAGGTAACTAATAATGATTTTAGTCCATTTTTGGTATTCATAAATTGTATGTTAGTTCTCAAAATTCTAAATTGTTCTGAAATAGGAGACTTTGGTTCTCTTGCTGTGATTAACTCTTTTTTCATTATTTTTTACCTCCCTTCACAGTCACTTTAAAATCACATAATGGAATGCTACTTAAGACAGTAAGTCCTAGCTTTTTTTCTATATCTTCTTTTGATTTTACTGTTGTGTCTAACATATTAGCGATTAATACATAAATAATGGCTATCATAATACCTGCACAGGCAAATATTAGTAAGTCTTTAGTATGATTAATGTTATATGGTTCAATTTCTACTTGTGCCTCATCTACCACATACACATTATCCATATTGTAGTATTCTTGTGCTATTTTTGTAATAAAAACTTGTGCTACTTCATTCGCAATTCTTTGCGCTATCCCTGCATCTTGATCTGCTACTCTAATTTCTATAATTTCAGTATCTTCTTTCGCAGATACTGTAATATTATCTTCTAACTCTTCTATTGTTTTTTCTATGCCCAAATTATTAATTACTTCTGTTAAAACTGATTCACTTTTTAGTAATGCACTATAAGTAGAAATGAGCTTTTGATTTAATGTAACATCAGTTGATGTAATAGTAGATGCATTTTCTCCTTGTGTATTGGACTTTGCCAATAAAATAGATGTAGTAGATTGGTATTCTGGTACCAATAAAATATAGGAATAAATAAAACCTACAACAAGAAAAATTGCAATAATTAAAACAATTTGCAGTTTTCGTACCCAAAACATATTAAATAAATCTTTTAAGTCTAATTCTTCCATAATATGATTAATTCCCTTCTATTCTTTATTTTTACTTTTCATTTTTTATCTCTATGTTCTATTTTTAAGTGTATGGTTATTAGCTACAATTTTACTTTTTATTTGATTTCTATAGATCTATATCTTATAAAACATATTACTGCTATTATAATAATTGTAACAATTGCTACTACAATTCCCATATTAACACCAGTTTGTGGTATATTATCAGGGGCTACAGTGTTATCTTTATTTGCATTATTAGTGTTGTTTGTATTGCTTTCTCCTGCACCCGTATTAGTATTAATTTCCGGTATTTCATTTTGCTGATTTTCATCTTCTGGCTCCTCTTGAGGCGGAGTAATCGTATAGCTTTGTGTTACATCAGAATAATTTTCCTCATACAAGTTTCCATCAGAAACAGTAATCTCTTGAATAGAAACACTACCTGTTGTTTCTTCTGTTACTTCTTGATTAAAATAAAAAGTAATTTGGGCAATTTCTGTATTGGATTTTGCATTATCTGATTCGATTAATACCCTTTTTGTTTCTTCTGTTATATTAATTTTCCAATCACTATTGGTTGTGCCTACCACTCCTATAATATTATTTTCATCATATACTAAAGTCATAGAAGCACTCATTGGAATATCTTCTTCTAGTCCTTCAAATGTACCTGTACTAATTTTAATTATAAGCCCCTCTTCTGTAGTTTCAGGAGTAAAAACTATATTTGCACTTGTATTTTCTTCTGGTGGTGTATTTTCCGTTGCTTTTACTGGCGCCACCAAAATTGAAAACAATACAAATATAGCTATCATTAATAAAATTACAGTTTTCTTCATTTCATATTCTCCTTTGTTTTATATTTTATTTTTACTTTTATACCTATCTATTAAATTCTTTATTATTTTAACATACTTGTTTTGATATCACAACTATTATTGATGATAAAAATATTAAATATTTATTACAAATTAATTACATTTTGTAATATTTTATTAGGAGAATTTTTTAGTATTCTCCTAATAATTCAATTCTCATTCTAGTATAATCTTTAACTCCTATTGGACTATTGTCCACATTAATATCAGCCGCTAAAGTTTCTATTTCGTCTAGTTGTCGTAAACGTAAAATCGTCCTTCGTAATGTTGTATAATCAAAAACAGTCACTTTTCCATCTTTGTTAATATCTCCTGCTACAATAATTGTATATTCTTGTCCATTTTCTAATTTTAGTATATCTCCTGTTGCCATTATTGCACTTTGCTTTAATAATTCACCATTTCTAGTAATTTCATAATCTCCTGTTATAGCAAATTTAGAAATAAAATCAGTCATATTAGTATTTGGTTTAATATTTAATAAATAATTATCTTTAATAATATAATCATCTGTTACTTTTTCTACAATATAAAATTCAAGTTCTGTAATATTTCCTGCTTTATCTGTTGCTGTTATATGGTAAATTCCTTCTTCTGTTAATTTTTGTCCGCTGGTATATTCTATTATATTATCATTAAATTTTAATTCTAACTTTTCTAAGTTATCATCACTGACCTTAAAGCTTACATTTCCCACATAAATTTTACTATTGATAACTCCTATAATACTTGGTGCTTTTTTATCAATATTAGATACCTGTGCTTCTATTGTAAAAGCTTGTCCTCTTCTTTCATATTCAAATGTAAACTCATCGTTTTGTTCAAACACATAAGTATTTTTCCCTTCGTTATTTGTAGTGGTAGTACCTTGTGGAACATTTAAAGTTGCAATTACATTCTGATTCGTTAACTCTGTTTCTGAATAAGTAATTGTTACTGGATTGTTTTTTATATCATCATTGATATAAATATCTGTAAATAGGTTTGCCCAATTTGCCAAATAATAGGCATGTAAACTATTGCTTACAATCAAGCCTGTTTTAATATCATTTTCTTCTTCCAGATTTAAAATATATTCTGCTTTTTCATCCAATTCTTTTGCAAAGTTTAATATTTTCGTTGGATATGTCATTTCTAAATCATTGTTACTATTAATTTTACTTTCTACTTCTTGTATTAAATCATTAGTAGCTTCAAAATATCCTTTACGTGTTGTTGCACTAACTGTTATTAAATCTTCATAAGAATTTCCAATGTTATTTAACATATCTAACATAGAGCTTAATGTTACATACTCTATATCTAATATTCCATTTTTATAGGCATTAAATAAAGTATCTCCTAAAGCAAAATGTTCACTCATTTGTTTGATTGCATTTGACTGTGTTTCTTCTTCATCATCTGTAATATTAATCATATACATCTTTAGTTCTGCAATTTTTTCTGTTAAGCCTTCAATTTTTTCAATTTGTTCTGCATATTTTTCTTCAAATTCTGCATATTTTTCAATAGCAGTGTTTGAAATAGCTTGATAAAAATATTGTGTAGAAATATTATCTATATAAATTGGAGAACTAGTGATGGTTAGTGTTCCATCTGTATTCTCAATATCATTTCCGTATAAGTCTTTTGCTGTAAAACCTTGATAGTCAATTGTTACATTACCTCCATTAGTAGGTACCCATGTGATAATCTTAGGTTTTCCATCTTTATTATATATATGTGCTTCTAGTCCATCTGCTAGTTGAATTGTTCCTATGTACTCTGCCCCATTGGTATTCTCATAATAATTTTTCATAGCATAATAGGATAATTTTGGAGTATAGTCATTACTAATAAGCCCAAAGTTATATTCTCTTGAATCTGCATTATTACCAATATTCCAGAAATTATATTGAATTGCCATATCAATATTAAAATAATCTATAATAATACTTTGTTGCACTAGCATTTCTGCTTGCAGTTGTTCTGTTATATTAGAATCATTATATGAAGATATTCCATATTCTGTAATATATTGCTTAACAAATCCGCCTACTTCATTAAAGATAGTACTATTGTTTGTTATTTTTTGTTTTAATACAGAATTTTGTAAGTTTCTTATAGACCAGTCATATGGATGATATGAAAATGCATCACTATATTGATATGCTCCTTGTGCATTAATACCATTGAAAAAGGTTTTCGCAGTAACTGCAGTATCGCTATCTGCTGTACTAATTGGATTCCAAGCAGCACCAGAAATAATATTAATATTGTCATATTGTTTGCTAGTTTGTTTCACAGCTTGTATAGTTCTAGCATACCAATAGTAGTAGTCTTGGTTAACATATCCTTGATTTTTATAACTTGACGTGGCATTATTAGGTTCATTAAATATTTCATAGTTCTTTATTTGAGGATATCTCTCAAAAATAGCTTTTGTAAAATTATTGACTAATTCCACTTCTTCTTCAGAACTTATTTTATAATCACTTCCTGCATAACTTTCCATCCCTGTAATGCAGGCTATAATATTAATATTATTATCAGTCAATATTGGAATCCATTTATCGTAATAATCAAACTTAAACCCATCTCCGCTAACAGCTGTTTTATATAAAAAACTGCTTCTAACGTTCTTTACTCCGGAATTCAAAAGCAGATCTATTGTATTTTCATACTTTTCCCATCTTCCATCTCGGTAATGTACTACTGTTCCTTTATTAGAAAATTCGTCTAAAAATTGCTTTTGATATGGTTCTACATAATATATAATTCTTTGCTCATGTTTTTTTATAGTATCACCATTTTTTATTTTTATATCTAGTTCATTTTTTCCTTCTTTTAAAGTTAACTCTATATTTTTTTCTTTTTCATCCATATTTACAATGTAATTTTCTGAATTTATCGTATATTCTGCATAGTCTTCTGCTTCTATTTCTTCATTGTTATTTTTTATATGAAACATATAATTTTGACTATACAGCACACTATTATTATCTGCAATATCCACATCATATTCTATACTATCTGCAATGTAATTAATTAAATCTCGTACATCATATTGTAAAACTTCACTTGAAGTTTTTACAGTTTCAGTAGGTTTCCAGATCCATAAAACTATCATTGGAATTAGTTTTAGTAAGATAAATGCGATGATTAATATTTTTATAACCAAAATACACTTTTTCTTCATCCTTAGCTCCTTAATTTTCTTTTGATCTTTTTATATATTTTATATGTCAAGTCATTTCTACATAAATAATATATTATTTTCTCTTTTATAGTTTGATTTTTATTGTGTAACTTATTACTAATTATTTTTTTATCAAATGATTTATCATTGTGCTTATTATATTTCTCAACTAAATTATCCATTCTAGCATCCCATTCATAGTCGATTGCTCTCATATAATCATGCTCTTGATAATATTTTATTGTATCTTTAATACCATCTTTAAATTCTACTTTTGGATTAAAGTCTGTAGCACTTTTTATTTTAGTATTATCAAAAATTCTGTCTAATCCTTTATCTCCATATAAAACGCCCTTTAATTCCGGCATTTCTTTAGAAATAAAATCCGAAGGTATGTCAGCTATTACTGGTTCTTTTCCGATTGCATTACCAATATATTCCAATGCCTGTTTCCAAGTTAATGTTTTATCTGTAGTTATGTGGAATGCCTCTTGATATGCCTTTTCATTCTTAAATAATCCTATCATTCCTTCTGCAAAGTCTTTTGTACTTGTTAATGTACATATTGCTTTTCCATTATCCCATAATACTATTGGCTTTCCTAAAATAATTCTATTTGCTAAGCTCCATTGTTTATGTTGAGGAATAATTGCAAATGGTATTCTTTTATTGCTATAAGTAACATATGGTCTTATGATTGTATATTTCTGTCCATTTACTTTATAGTTTTCTTCTAATAATTTTTCACATTCTATTTTATCTAGTGAATATTCCCAGTCTGGATTATATAATTCTGTATTCTCCGTAATTTTTTCATTTGGCATCGTTTTTCTATAAACTGTTGCAGATGATATAAAAATAAATTGGTCACATTTTCCATTGAAAATAGATAGAGTATTTTTTAGTTGCTCTTTTGTATATGATAAGAAATCAATCACTACATCGAAATATAAGTCTTCTATTTTTTCTTTGGTATCTTCTACATTTCTAATATTGCCTATTATAACATGGATTCTGCTGTCTAATTTTTCCTTTTCTTTTTTTCCTCTATTGAGTATATAGACATCTATACCTTTTTCTAATGCCAATTCTCTTATATCTGTACTTAAGATTCCTGTTCCTCCAATTAAAAGAAGTTTCATTTTTTTCTCCCCTTTATTTCCAATCTATATTTTCACATATTACCTTTGCAGGCACACCAGCAACTATGGTATGTGGTGGTACATCTTTGGTCACAATTGCTCCAGCAGCTACAATTGCTCCATCTCCAATTGTAACACCCTTCATAATAATTGCTCTATTTCCAATCCATACGTGATTTCCTATAATTATTTTTTTTGTCTTAGCATGATCTTTGCCTAAAATTTCATGGGCATCTGTGTCTCTTATGATAACATCTCTAGCTATTGCTACATCTTCTCCAATTTCTATCTTTGATGCACATACTATTTGTACATCACAAGTACAATAACCACTTCCTATTTTTAACTCTGCATTATCAAACACTCTTATATCAGTACCTGCATATGCTTTAAAAGTATTATTAATCAACATTTTGGAATTTTTTCCTAATGATAGTCTTGTTTCTTCTTTAGATTTTATATTCTCTTTTATTCCTAATATTAAATTACCTTTACATTTGATAGTAGCTGTCCTATCCATACATATTCTACAATACTTTAAAATCTCTATCATTTTGTGTTTTTTGAAAGATGTATCAACATTCTTTTTACAATTAAATAATATTGTTTGTATTAATGCAAGTTTTTTTCTCATTTTATTTCCTCTTTTACTATAATATTTTAATAGATTAATCTATTAATACCCTTTCCCTTTTATATATCTTCCAATTTTTGATTCTCTAATTTTAATTTTTAATTTTTTATACATATTAGGCTCTCTAAAATACTTTTTACTTAATTCTTCATATGACATATTGTCTATATTTTTAAATACTTCTTCCCTTTCTTTCGTCATCTTTACAGAATCATTTGCACATACATTATGTTCATAAACTTGCTTTGATTCTATTTTTTGATAAAATATACTATCTTTTAAACTAGTAAAAAACTCTTCTGCCTTTTCATTATTTAGCATCACAATGGAAGTTCCTTTATTATTGTCTAAACGTTGATCTATTTTTTCTATTCCCCAGAAATCACCTAATGTTATATCTGCTTTTCTAGGAACTCCTTTAAATTTACATTCATAACAAGATGGTCTAATAAA
>CALXQF010000037.1 GCA_944390505.1 uncultured Clostridia bacterium
TAAAACTTCACTCCTATTCGCATATTTGTTTTTTTATAAAGCCTTTACTTATAAACCTGACATTAATAGCTACATAGATAAGAATTTTTTCAAAATCATAAACTCCGCTAAAACAGAGGACTTTTGTTACACAACAAAAATGCACATCTCTATTTATAGTTATGTGCATTTTTGGCATTTTTATTCAATATTCAAAATAGTTAATAATTATTTTTATTAATAAAAAAAACAAATATTTTGGTTACATAGAAAATTTGTGTCAACAATCTTGGTTCACTTCAACATATTGTTTAATCACTTTTGCTACACCATCATCATTATTACTATCTGTAACTACCTTTGCTATTTTTTTGATGTATGGAGTTGCATTTTCCATTGCAACACCTAAACCTGCATTTTCTATCATTGTTTTATCATTAATATTATCACCAATAGCAATTACATCTTGTGGTTGAATGCCCAATGAATCTATCAAATAAGAAAGCGCTGTCCACTTGTCCACATTTTGTGAACTAATTTCTGTATAAAAATATTCCATAGCATATTCTTCTGTACCAGATTTAATTAATTTTCGAGACATATGACCGACATCTAATACATCAACATCTTTGACCATTCTTAATTTTTTGATAATACTATTAAATACAATATTGTTATTATCACAAATATTAATTTTAATATAATCATTTTCTTTTCTATTTTCTATATATTGATAAATATCTTGTACAATATGAATATTAGTTCTTTTATCGTCTGGTTTACTAGCATTTTCTTGATGATAAAAAAGTACATTATAGTTTAAACTCTTTGTAATAATACTATCTTGTGTATATACACTATAATAAATACTATTTTCTTCACAAATTTGTATCAACTGCAATACTTTTTTTGTGCTTAGAAATTTATCGTAAATTAAATTTTCATTTTGTAAGTCATAAATCACTGCACCATTTCCACAAATCATATAATGATCTGCTCCTATCTCTGTTGCTAAATTACGTACAGACATAGAACCCCTTCCAGAAGTTAAAACAATTTCTACTCCTTTTTGAATAGCCTGCTTAATCGCTGTTTTATTTTTTTCTGATATTACACCATAAGAATTTAATAATGTTCCATCTAAGTCAATTGCTATTAGTTTATACATATATTTATTTTTCTCCTTTATCAAGATTAGAGTCAAACGAAATTATTTGACTCCATCTATTTTATTTTTTAATATTTTTTAATATTTTTTATAATATATTCTTTCCTAAATATTTTTTTATTGCTTATTTTTTTATTCATATTTTTGTGGCTTTTCTGATCTTATTGTTTTTCAATAGGTACTATTCTAATTTTGTTCCACATTCACTACAAAATTTATCATTATTGTCGTTCACAGTCCCACATTTTGGGCATTTTTTCTGTGCTGGAACAGGTTTTGCTTTTCCACAGTTACTACAGAATTTTCCTTCATTTGTTTGTCCGCACTCGCATTTCCATTCTTCTGTTACTACAGTTTCATTTTTCGCTGTTTCGTTTGTTTGTACAGTATTGGTCTGTTCACTCTCTTGCTTAGCATTATTTTTACTTAAGTCCATTTGACTTCCTTGTGTGTTTTGCCAAGGGTTATTAGCTACTCCTCCCATCATACCATTGGTTGCCATGTTCATCACTCCAATTCCCATAAATCCATTCATACTTCCACTTTTATTAGCTGCTGCATTTTGAATTGCCTCTGCATAAGCATCTACCAATCTTCCTTGTTGAATATGGGCATTAGAGCTTAATTCATAATCATCTATTTTCTTTTCTGATTCTTCATCTAGTGTAACAGATTCTACTGCAAAGCCTAATATAGAAATTCCTCTTTTTTTCACTGGTTCATCAAATACCATTTCATCCATCATTTTTCTAATTTCATCTGTTTGACTTGGCATTTCTAATACTGGAACTTTGTGTCTTTCAGATCCTAATTCATTCACTAAATTTTGGAATACAGCTATTACCTCTGCTCTAATTTGTTCTATTAATTTTGCCTTTGGATAAACATCTGCTGTTCCTGCTAGTTCTTGCATAAATAAAGCTGGATTAGTAATTTTAAAAGTATATTTTCCAAAACATTTAATTTCTACTCTCATTGGTGATAAAGTATTAGTCATCTGATTTGGAATTGGATGTGACCAATCTTGGAATGGAATTGGTGCTGGTGTTCCAAATTTATTATCTATTATTTCCTTTGTATTAAAGAAAAATACAGCTTGTTGTTTTGCACTAGCTCCATTGTATGTAAATCTTTCCCACATTTCTTTAAATGTTTTACCAAAATCCCCTGCAAAGAATGATGGTGATGAAGAAGAATCAAATGTATAAAGTCCTTCTTCTGCTGTCGCGTCAATAACTCTACCATTATCGTAGATAATGGCACATTGCCCTGGTGCTACAATAATGGTACTTTTATTGGTAATTACTCCAGTTTCTGTCGTTCTTTTTACCATTAAAGTATCATTATTTAAATCATCACAGCGTATAACCTCCTTCCATTGATCTGCAAATGTACTTTTAATTGCTCCTCCAGCAGCTTTAATTAATCCCATAATTTTTTCCTCCTCATTAATACTTATCATTTTCTATTTTTCATTATTTTATAGATTACATTACTTTGTCATTTTTAGTTTATCGCTTTTCATAGATTATAATCTTACATTTTCTCTTTCCAAATTAGAAAGTACCCAGTTATATTCCCCTGTTGTAATTACACTACCACAATATTCACATCTTCCGGCAGAAGTAATTTTAGTTGGGGCACCACAGTTTGGACAATTGGTTGTGTTTACCTGCGTTGTACCAGCATGTGTCTTGACTCCTTTTTTTCTAATAAAAGTTAATAAATAAGTGTTCACTTTGTCTAGTCCTTTTTCTCCTTTTAGTACTTCTTTTGTTGTTGCATCTATAATATAATCTTCCATTCTAGAATTTAGCCTTACTACTAAAATTTCCTTGTCTCCTTCTTCTCTGTAATTATATAAATTAGCATAATTTACACAAATTCTATCCATTACATTAATTTGGTTGTTATCTATATATCCTTGTAATTGATTTTTATGTTGTTCAAATAAACTTTCTGTTTCAAAAGTTCTGATTGTTTCCCAATCTCTGTCTGTCCATGCTTGTTGTAATTTGATAAATAAGTTTTTGCTCCATGCAACAAATTCTTCTTTATTAAAGTTAGGGTCTGTCTGCTGTATTTTATTTTCTATTTGTTTTTCTCTTGCTTCTAGTTGTTGTTTGTCTTGCATTCTATAGCTTTCTACTTTTCTATTATGAATATAATCATATGGGTGATTATTTTTATGTTTTTTACTATAAACGGCTAGTATTACAATTACAATTAGAATAATGATTCCTCCGGGGCCTGAAAATATAAAGAAACCGCCTGAACCAGAAGATGAATAATCATCATCCCAGGAACTACTACTCCAAGAACTATCACTGTCCCATGAGCTTCCACTATCCCATGAACTGCCTCCACTGTAGTCTTCAAAACTTCCTACATCTGCAAATACCTGTGTAGCAAATAAACAAATGAATAAAATTACTATCATTAAAAAACTTTTTATCTTTTTCATGAGTAAAATCCCCTATTCTATTTAGTTTTTACACTTTATTATCATTATTATTAGGCCATTTTGTTACTACATTATTTAATACTGGTTTGTTAGTATTAAAATTGTTTTCTAACAAGTGTGTTAATCTAAAAATATTATATTATTTCTTGTAGAAAAATGTCAATGGATTTTTATGCTAAATATTTCAGTATTTGACTAAATAATAAAAAGCGGGTAGAATATGATTGATAAAAAAAATATTTTATAAAAAAACTGAAAGGAGAAAAACTCATATGGTAGTAGAAAATAACTATTATGAAGACATTCAAAGAATTTGGAAAGAAAATAATCATGGATATATTGCTTATGAAAGTAATATAGAAGCAATTAATAATCCCAATATGAAGCAATTTGTTTGGAGAGAGAATAATATTTCGATGGCTTATGTAATTATATATGAAGGAAAAGATTTTTGTGAAAAAGATAAATTTCCTAACAAAATTGCAAGTATGCCAGAAAAAGTAGCATATGTTTGGGAAATAGTCACTGATAAAAAATATGCTGGAAGAGGAATTGGTAGTAAATTATTAGATTACATTATTACGAAATATCAAGATTATACCCTATATAGTTGTATTGATATCACAAATGTACCTTCTTTGAAGTTACATGAAAAGAAAGGCTTTTCTGTTTTATATCAATTTGAAAAAGCAGAGAAAAATAAAACAAATTCTCATGTTATGATGGAAAGAATATCTACAAATGGGTGTCAAAAAAAATTCAAAAAGGAATGACTTGCAAAAAAACAATAAAACAGCTATAATAAGAATATACCAATGAGAATAAAGTAAAATTTGGAAGGAGAGATTATTATGAACATCAAAATTGTAGGAAAAGAATTAAAAGCAACAGAGGCAATTAAAGATTATATTGGTAGAAAATCAGAAAGATTAGTAAAATATTTTGGAGAAGAATTTGATGTAACTGCAACCATTAAAACAGAAGGTGGAATGCAAGTTGCTGAAATGGAAGTAAAAACACCAACTGATAGATTTAGAGCTGTAACTGCTCACAGAGATTTATATGCTTCTATTGATAAAGACATTGACATTTTAGAAGGTCAAATTAGAAAAATGAAAACAAAAAAAGATCAACAAAATATGACAGAATCTATTCGTAATAAAGAAATGGTAAGAGAAGTTGAGGAGCATGAGATTGTGGGAGAAATTTTAAAAACCATTTATTATGATATTAAACCACTATCTCCAGAAGATGCAAAATTAAAATTAGAGGAAAAACCACAAGATAAATTTTTAACATTTATTAATGTAGAAACTGGAAAAGTAAATGTTATTTATCGTATGAAAGATAATAAAAATTATGGTTTAGTAGAACCAGAAGCTTAAGTAAAAGTATCTAAAATTCTAGTTTTTTATGAGCGACACAAACTTTTATATTGACTAAAAAAATAAACTATAAAGAATGATAAAAAGGAACCTACTTAAATATGTATCTAAATAGGTTCCTTTTTTATTGTATTAAAAATACAACAAATTAAACTATTTCATTTGGTTTTCAGCTTGTTGGATTAATTTTCTAACCATTTGACCACCGATTCTTCCAGCGTCTCTTGAAGATAAATCTCCGTTATAACCTTGTTTTAAGTTAACACCAACTTCGCTAGCTACTTCATATTTGAATTTGTTAAGAGCTTCTTTAGCTTCTGGAACTACAGATTTGTTACTGTTGTTTGAACTTGCCATGTTTTTCACCTCCTAGAATGTGAATCATTTATATTTCGAAAAAACTAATGTAGCTTTTTCATTATTTAGAATGTACAATTATTCTTTTTTTAAACTGGTAAATTTTGCAATATACATTTTAAAAAATTGTTCAAAAAATAAAACATAATTTTATTTTTTATTTTAAAAATAATTCTGTGAATGTATTGCCAAAACTTAATTTCCATGCTATAATAAGAAATGTTAATTTATGCGTAACAAAAAGGGAGGTGCAAAACATGCCAAATATCAAATCAGCTATTAAACGTGTAAGTGTTATTGAAAAGAAAACTCTTAGAAATAATATGATTAAATCTGGATATAAATCAGCTGTTAAAAAATTTGAACAAGCTGTAGAAGCTGGTAATAAAGAAGAAGCTGCTAAATTAATGACAGCAGCTACTAAAAAAATTGACCAAGCTTGTACAAAAGGTGTTATTGTAAAAAACACAGCTGCTAGAAAAAAATCAAATATGGCTAAAAAGTTAAATGCTTTAGCAAAATAATTTTTAAAAAATTGTGCACAGTTTTTTAAAAATAAAAATTATTTGAAACCTTTCAATTATATTGAAAGAAGAAATATAGCAATATTAAAGTTGCTATATTTTTTTGGTTTTATTTTCCATTGCAATATTCTTTATCTTTATGTTAACATATAATTAATGCTATCAAATAAATTTATTTCAATATGTTATATTCTATAATTATAGCAGAAGTAAAACATATATAATAATTATATCTGTATCATATAAAAATATACAAAACAGGTGTAAAAATATTAATACACATAATTATTAATAGAGATTGTGAGGGATACATATGAAAAAAATTTTAATAGATTTAAAGAATTTAGATAAAAAAATTCTATCTGTGATGAAATCATGTTTAAAATATTCTTTTTGGTTTTTAATTATAGCAACAATTGTACTGTTTACCTATGAAGCGTTTTATGCAATTCCTAATTTATTTTATATAGGCTTATCTTTATTTAAAACTGGGCTTTATTTGATTGTTGCTTGTTTTATTTGTGGACTTGCGTTTAATCGTATTCAAAAGGAGCTGAAGTTTTAAGCAAGCAAAGTTTTTATTAATATGGTTTTAAAATCAAATAAAATACCTATATGACTGAATATTATATCACGTTTACTATTCATCATACAGGTATTTTTTAGTATATTTGTAAATTTCTATCTTTTATTCTATATTCTATGATTTTTAGTTTGTAACAAATTTCTATTTATTCAATTCTTCTAAAAACATTTTATTAAGCATTTGTGGGTTTGCTTTTCCTTTTGTTTCTTTCATCGCTTGACCTACTAAAAAACCAAGTGCTCTATCTTTTCCCGCTTTATAGTCTACGATGGATTGTGGGTTATTTTCTAGTATTTTCATTACTACTTCTTTAATAGCACCTTCATCTGAAATTTGAATCCATCCTTTTTCTTTTACAATTTCTTCTGGGTCTTTTGGATTTTCAAATAGTTCTTCTAGTACTTTTTTACCTATTGCACTACTAATGGTTCCTTTATCAATTAGTTCTATCATTTTTGCTAATTGCTCTGCTGTAAATGGTATTTGGTCTGGCTCCATTTCTTTTTCATTTAAAATTCTGGAAACATCTGATAATAGCCAGTTAGCAACTGCCTTTGCATTTTTGCAGATTTCTAATGCTTGCTCAAATAGGTCTGACATATATTTAGAATTTGTTAACATTTTAGCATCTTTTTGTGATAATTTATATTGTGTTAAGTATCTTTCTTTTCTGCTTTCTGGCAGTTCTGGTAAACTTTCTTTGATTGTTTGAATATATTCTTCTGACAAACGAATGGCAACTAAATCTGGTTCTGGAAAATAGCGATAATCTTGTGCATCTTCTTTGTCTCTCATTGAAAAAGTTCTACCTGATACATCATCCCATCTTAATGTTTCTTGGTCAATTTTCCCACCATCTTCTAATACTTCTATTTGTCTTTGTGCTTCATAATCTATTGCTCTTACAATTGACCTGAAAGAGTTCATATTTTTCATTTCTGTACGTGTACCGAATTCTTTGGCACCCTTTTTTCTAACAGAAACGTTCACATCTGCTCTTAAAGATCCTTCTTGCATTTTACAATCTGATACTTCAATATATTCCAAAATGGATTTCATTTTTCTTAAATAGTTTTCTGCATCACTGCTGGAACGCATATCTGGTTCTGAAACAATCTCAATTAGTGGTACTCCTGCTCTATTTAAGTCTACTAAACTTTCTCCATTAAATTCATTATGATTTAATTTACCAGCATCTTCCTCTATATGAATTCTGGTGATTCCAATTTTCTTTTTTTCTCCCTCTTCTTCAATTTCTACATAACCGTGTTTACAAAGTGGTCTATCAAATTGGGAAATTTGGTAAGATTTTGGAAGATCTGGGTAAAAATAATTTTTTTTATTTTTTTTAATAAATGTTTCAATTTCACAATTTGTAGCTAATCCCGCTTTTACTGCATATTCCACCACTTTTTCATTTAATACTGGAAGTGCTCCTGGCATAGCAGTACAAACTGGGCAAATATGAGTATTTGGCTCTGCCCCAAATTCGGTTGGGCAGTTACAAAATATTTTGGTTTTTGTAGAAAGTTCCGCATGTACCTCTAGCCCTATTACTATCTCATAATCTTCTCTTGACATTTCTTTTCCTCCTTGTTGAATTTTAAGGTTTATTCTCATCGATTATTTACTTTGTTGCTTGCTCATACGCATAAGCAACATTTAAAATGGTATCTTCTGCAAAATGGTTTCCAATTAACTGCATACCTATTGGCATTCCTTTACTATCTGTTCCACAAGGAATAGAGATTCCTGGAAGTCCGGCAATATTCACAGATACTGTACAAATATCTGCTAAATACATTTCTAATGGATTATTAGATTTTGTTCCTATTTCAAATGCAACTGTTGGTGAAGTTGGTGTTAATAATACATCATATTTTGCAAAAGCTTTGTCAAATTCTTTTTTCACTAAAGTCCTTACTTGTTGTGCTTTTTTGTAATAAGCATCATAATAGCCAGAAGATAATACATAGGTTCCTAGTATAATTCTTCTTTTTACTTCTGCACCAAATCCTTCGCTTCTTGAATTCTTAAATAATTCTTTTAAATTGGTAAAGTTTTTGGTACGGTAACCATAACGGATTCCATCAAATCTGCCTAAGTTAGAACTTGCTTCTGCACAAGCAATAATATAATAAGTAGCTAATGCATAATCTGCAATATCTAAAGAAAATTCTTCTATTTCAGCCCCTAGTTCTTTATATTTTTCAATTGCTTGTTCTAATTTTTGTTTTACTTCTTCATTAATTCCTTCTCCAAAATATTCTTTTGGAATTCCTATTTTTAGTCCTTTTACATCATTTTTTAATGCTTTTGTGTAATCTTTCTTTTCGGTTTTTATAGATGTAGTATCTTTTTCATCATGTCCTGCTATTACATTTAATAAAATAGCTGCATCTTCTACATCTTTTGTGATTGGTCCTATTTGATCTAGTGAAGAAGCAAAAGCAACCAAGCCATAACGTGATACCAATCCATAGGTAGGTTTTAGTCCTACTACTCCACAGAAGCTAGCTGGTTGACGAATAGAGCCACCTGTATCTGAACCTAGAGCCCAAGGTACCATATTAGCAGCTACTGCTGCAGCACTTCCTCCTGATGAGCCTCCTGGTACTGTTTTTAAATTTCTTGGATTTCTTGTTTTCTTAAAATAGGAATATTCTGTAGAAGCTCCCATTGCAAATTCGTCCATATTTAATTTCCCAAGAGAAATCATATGCTCTTGATTAATCTTTTCCATTACAGTAGCATCATAAGGAGATATAAAATTTTCTAGCATTTTAGAAGCACAAGTTGTACGTACCCCTTTGGTACAAATGTTATCTTTAATACCAATTGGAATACCTGCTAATTCATTCGTAATTTCTCCTTTTTCTCTTTTTTCATCTATCTGTTTGGCCTGCTCTAGTGCTTCATCTGTTAAAGTTGTAATAAAAGCTTGTACATCTTTTTCTGTTTGACCTATTTTATCTACATAAGCTTTTGTAATGTCTGAAGCTGTTAACTCATTGTTTTTTAGTTTGTCTCTTAACTCATGTACCGTTAATTCTGTAATATCCATTTCGCGTCCTCCTCTATCTCTATTGAATTACTCTTGGAATTTGGAACATATTTCTTTCTTTTTCTGGTGCATTAGAAAGTAATAAATCTCTGTCCTTAAATTCTTTTACTTCATCTTTACGAAATACATTATAATTATCATTTGCTCCTACTGTTTCTGATAAGCCTTCTACTGGCGCTTGATTTACTATATTTGCAAAGTTTAAAATATCTTGCAAATTTGCCAAGTAGTTTTCCACTTCGTCTTCTTTGATATTTAAACTTGCTAAATTTGCAATATGTAATAATTCTTCTTTACTTACGTTTGCCATTTTATTCACCTTCTTATTTTCATTCTATACACAGTCATTAAATTTTATATAA